>DQTV01000041.1 GCA_015662595.1 Ignisphaera aggregans | reverse complement strand
CCGACCGTCTGGAAGCTGATTCTGTATGATAGGGAAGGAAATACTTACTCCATCTCACGAGGAGATAGGATACGCTTTTCAAAACCCGTCATAGCTTACAGAGCATGTCCTGGAAATACGTCGCTCTACATCCAACGTCACGGAGATACAGTGTTGATCAAGAGGTTTGTGGAGCTATGTGGTAGACAAGCAAACTCAGATGGGTTCTGTACTAAGCATCGAGGTTCAGAGTATCAAAGGTATATAAGCTATGTCTTTGGGCTCAGAAAGCCGGACCTCGATACGAGTCTGATGAGAATCCCCCACATGATCTACGCTCTTCATATAGGCGGTTCTAGTGTGAAGATAGGCATCGCTAACGGTATCAAGAACACTGATAGACTATATGAACAGGTGTTTCTTCACGCAACGGTACTAGCTTTTGTTGAAAACGGTGTTGAAGCTCGTCGTATTGAGGACCATATTCGCAAGGTTGGCAAGGTTAGTGATAGAGCTGTATTGAGGCATAGATTGCAATGGTTTAGAGTCGATAGCCTAGATCTCGATGCTCAACTTCGAGAGTATGTACGTGTATTGGTAGGCTCACTCATACCGAGCCTCAAAGCTATGGGGATAACTAGCAGTCTAGGTAAGATGATACCAGTGATAAGGTTCGATGTCAAGTACATAGACCTCGTACGTAGGAGCGCTATAGTCTCTGATGAAAGTCAGCTAAATAGCTTAGAGGGTGAGTTCGAGGTTGTAGACTATGCTGTTGGGGGTATCGTACTTGATCAAGAAGGTAAGAGGTTCTTCGTACCCTACAGCCTTATTCGAGATCGTGCGCTGAGAATACACATACCTACGTAAGGTCTTCGACAGCCGATGCCGGAACTATCTTGATTACGACCTCCTCTCGATACCCCGTAATCACTCGATGATAACCTGCAAAACGCTTATCGAGTTCAGGATCTCCGGTATCCACTATCAAGTACTGTAGCTTAGAGATCTTGCTAGGGGTAGCCACCACTATCAGATCGCCTTTCGTAAAGTACTTCAAGATCTCTGGTGTTAGTTGCTTGTTTCCACGACCAATGAGAAAGCCTTGGCCACCTATAGGCGTTAACACCAGTTTCCTCTTGTTAAACCTCTTAACTAAGTCAAGTAGTTGAGAACCCCATAAATCGAGTCCTAGAACCTTTCTACCTACGATAGCGTCTACACCTAGTAAGGTCTTTGGTACGCCAATAGCATCCGCTATAGCCTTAACTGTTGAGCCAGGGCCTAGAATGTAGAGTGTTTCGTTGTCGATAAGCTCTTCAGTAAAGTACTTGGCGATAGCCTTCTTAGCCTCCTCATCGCCTAACACAACGTCTTTCTGCGGTGCTAAGAGATTGCCACTCTTAAGGGTCTTTACTATCGCGTAGAGCTTTACTGCAAGTCTATCCTGTCTAAAGGCCTCCTCATCGATATCGGCGATCTCAGCCTCGATAACCTCGGCATGACCGAGAGAAGCATCGTAAAGAATCTTGGCAGCGGCCTCTGGCGATACTGCAAAGACACCACTATACATCTTGACACCCGCAGGCACGCCAAGAACTGGTACACGGAGGTCTACTACCGAAGCTACATCTCTTGCCGTACCGTCACCGCCAACAAACACCACCACATCTACACCAATATCGAGCATCATGCTTGTGCACACGATGGTATCCCTAGCGCTTGTCTTAGAGCTGATAGCGTGAGGTACGGTTACGTAGGTAAAGCCTCTATGCCTAAGATAGTCCTCGCCCATGATACCAGGAGCTGTTACGAAGCTAAGCTCATGACATGGTGAGGGACATAGCTGTGCAAGGGCATCGATAAAACGTTGAGCTATACGAGGGGCTACCGGCTTCGCTCCCCGCTTAATAGCCTCCTCTAGCGCATCGCCATCCGTACCCCTGAGACCTACCGAGCCTCCCATGCCCGCGATCGGGTTTACCACGAAGCCTATACGCATAGTCACGACCTGGTTAGGTAATGACCTAAGTAGAGCTATAAGCTATTAGATAGGCCTTCATAACGGCATAACCGGCTCTAACCAGCATCAGCGTGTTAAAGCGGGTAGTCTCATGAGAGACGCCTCGACCATAGCAGCAAGCGCTAGGATGATTATGGACATGGCTATGTAGAGCCCGTGAACATATAGATCAGCTCGCTCAGCCTTACGCTTAACGATTTTCCATCCTAGGTATACCCCCTCGGTAAGCACTATGCTATAGGCTATGAACTCTAGGTATGAGTGTGGAGTAGCGATCAGCATTACGACAATTAGTGTCCAGCTCTTGCCAGCTACCATCTCAGCTAGAATCCGCCCAAGCCATGCAGTCATAAACACTATGGGCACGAGCAAGGCTATGTTTATCAACGGTATGGAGAGGAGTAGAGCTATACGCACATTATTGAGAAAGAGTAGAGCTACGAGCTTAGACCACGGGATAGCGGTTACCTCTTTTCGAAGGTGTTGAGCTACGGTTTCAAGCATAGTTCTGAACCACGGTGGTGGAGGTATCGTTAGCGCAATACCTACCAACGTATACAACAATATTACCGCAACTAGTATCCATAGAAGAGCGTGTTGAACGCTTCGCATAACGAATTTCCAAAGTATGTGTAGAGCCATACTAAACCCCGCTAGGAGCTACCCCAACTCTATAGCGTGTTAGCTATGTAATGAGCTTCAATACCCTAGACCAACCGCATGGACTCTCGGTACTCAACACCCATTATATACACGACTAAGCAGAGTCTATCTTACGGTGATCTATTACGAAGGTGCTAGTGCTTGGAGATATCCATGGAGGTGTAGACAGCGTTAGAAAGGTGGTAACAGAGGTGAAGAGGACAGATCTAGCTGCAGTCCTCTGCACAGGGGATTTCGCATCGATTAGCATCGCCGATGCGGTTCAGGACCTTGAACTCGTGGCTAAGGTATTTGAGTACCTAGCATCTCTTGGTGTAGACGTTGTGTATACGTGGGGTAATAGGGATCTTCTGTTATTTGAAAGGGTTATAAAGCTTGGTAGCGTTGAGCAGAGGAAGAGAGCTCGCGAATTGATAGAGTACATGCTAAGTTTTAGCAATGTCTATGAGGCACCCAACAGGGATAGGCTTTGCTTAAAGAGCTTGGGCCTATGCATAACCTCAAATCCACAGCTTATCGATAGTAAAACCATCCTACTCACTCACTACGTTAGCGAAGCGTATGAGGATGCGTTTCTCCATATTGAGGGGCATGTACATTACGGTCAAATCCATGGTAGGTACATAAACGCCGGTTTTGTCTATAGAGATGATATGCATGGTGCGAAGCCTATGGAGGGTATGTACATGGTCATCGACATCGAGGGTACGGAGCTTAGAGGTCTAGAGGTTAAGCTTCTTAGCGACGATCTCAAGTTCTATAGCTGTCCTCATCACCCAGACGAAGGGCTTTTCATAATCCCAAAATGGTGGAGAAAGTGTCCAGTATGTTACGATATCTCGCGAGCTAAGTTCACGAAGCAGGTTCTCTCAGTGGATAACCTCTTTCAGGGAGCATTATAAGTAGCTTGATGGAGTAGCGTGAGGTGGGGTTCGAGGTGCGTCTCAGAGCTATAGAGCTATCGCTAGCATCATTACTACGCGAATATGCACAGACATTCGGTATTGCCTACGCTATACTCTCGAAATCTCCACTAAGTAGAAACCTCATACTGATACTCCGCTTTGTTGAAAGCGATAGATTCGGTGACCGCCTTTCACTGATACTAGACTTCGTGACATTGCTACCGCCAATGCCAATAGATGTCTACGACTTTGATACGCTACCTAGAGAGTTTCTAATGTACTCTTTAAGGCATGGGAAGGTGGTGTACGTAGGTAATTACGAGACATATATAAGGGATTTGGAGAGGCTGTTTGGTACTAGCTCTTCATAGCGAATATCGTTAGTATCGCTCTATCGTCGTGCTTAGACCTAAGCTTCTCAATAGCTTGGAGACCGACTACACGCGTAGAGTTCTCAATAAAGCTCGGTGTGTAAGTCTTCATGTTAAAGTCTATTGCTAAGATGAGCCTCCAATTCTCAGCCTCAATACATGCTATGATCTCCCTCGCTTTAGGGCTATACACACGGTATAGACGTTCCAAAAACTCGTCTATGTCCTTTACATCCTCTAACCTCACTACGTACCGATCTAAGAGGGGATACCGTAGATAGAGAGTAATTAATGCGACCTCTGCTAGGCCATCTATGATAGCTGTGTACTTATCGTTTATAGAGAATCTGTGAGTAGGTTGAACATCACTCTCCGTGTTTGCATATCGCATTTTCGCAATGCTCTGAAGCAGCTTCTCAATCTCTCTACATACAGGCTTTTCACCAAGACACGTAGTTTCGATCACGACTGTATCTCCAACACCTCCTACCCTAGCTCTCAGTACGGGTTTACGATCCATAGCTACGAAGAAGGTGATCAGCACTTCGCTACCTCTATAAACGATTGCATACGTTATGGGCACCATCTCTACTCCACGACTCAAAAATCCTCGCTTAACCGTTAGCACTATACTCGTGCCGTTCACCTCGATATTGAGAGCTCTAGCTACATACTCTATCCTTTCTAAGACGCGTATTACATCTTGTGAACTACCTGCTACCCTAAACCTCATAAAAACTTTCAACGATGTATCTAAAACTCGTTGGTTTATCAACTCGTTCCTCATGAAACTGAATATATCTCTGCCGTCCCTGAGCTCGCGTACTTAACCTAACACGCTTCTACTCAGGAAGAGGTCGTACTCTGGATCCTACGTACCTTGTCTAAGAACTTCTCCCTATTCACGACATACCGTTCGTGTACACCTTCACCAATCACAACGTCTCTCCACACGGCCTTTACCTCAAACACTATCTTACGTCCTTCAACACGAAGTATACGCGACTCAACCAATATCTTGTCGTTTACGGGAGCAGGGTTTAGATGTCTAACATTCACGAGCGTACCAACGGTGGTAAATCCCGGCGGTAGGTATCCCTCAACGCATTTCATCGAGGTTCTCTCCATGAATAGTATCATGGAGGGTGTTGATAGTACTCTAACATCTCCAGAACCTACATGACTTGCAGCATGCTCTTCACCAACATAGTATTCCTCCCTACACACAACGCCTACGGGAATCGGGATTTCGATCATGGAATTCCCAAGCTGTACCTATCTAAAGAGGCACCGATATATAGTACGTTGACACAGTGTTCTCGAAAGTAATCACAAATATCTTAAGCCCGGAACGAATAGCTAATGTCTAGAGGATGAAGAGTTACCTCCGGCACTGACAAGTGATGAAAAGGCATTTGGCTGATCCTCAATCACCCAGATTGCTGAGTGTGTACCTCTCCCTCACTTTTCTCCTCCTTCTTTTCTTCCAACTCCTTTTCTAGCTTCTTAAGCTCTTCCTCAATCTCCTTCTCAATCTCTTCGATAGGTTTTGGTGGAGGTGTTGTAGCTAGGGTATACCCTATCCATCCGAGTATTCCTAGAACACCGGCTACAGCGATCATGGCTATGACTTTGAGTGTGAATAAAGCTATTGCTTCGGTGGTTAAGAAGAGCAGGTAGAAGATAGCTGCAATTACTATTGCTGAACCTGCTACTAGCCCCCATCCTATAACCTGGTCTCTATTCATCGGAACCAGCCCCCCGACTCACATCAGCTGATATTCAATGCACAGATAATTAAACTCTTCTTTCAACAAGGCCTCTAGTAATGATTTTAGCTCTGTATGAACCCATATAGTCAAGAGCCATGACCTATAAGAGCGGTAGGTATCTGCGATGTACTCGCTACACCCTCTTCTCTTCGGATCCATAGCGATAGCTATGGGTGTGATACTCACAGCACTCCTAGCGATGAAGAGGCTTCCTCTTAACCTATGTATAGTCGATGACTCTAAGGTAGTCCTAGTTGTTGGTACTTACCTAAGGGAGCGGTGTTTCGCTGAGGTTCAGAGACTTAAACAATTCATTGAGGAGAAGAAGCTGAGGATAGCTCCAGAGGATGTCCAGTACGCAATTCTGTATAGGTTAGCTGTTAAGAAGGTGTTCCTCACGATAGTGATGATGACGGTCATATCGATAGTATTGCAAGTGGTTACAATGTTCGTCGTCACTAGCTAACGTAGTCACCCTAAGCATCACCTCTAAGCGGTGTGCTAACTATACTGTAGCGGTTGAGGGGCTGATGAGGTATGGAGTTTGACAGTGTTGAGGACGCCATAGCAGCTCTACGTAGGGGCGTACCCGTACTGATATTCGATAGTGAGAGTAGGGAGAACGAGGTAGACATGGTGTTTCACGCCTCTAGAGTTGATAGCGACGTTATCTACGAGCTGAGAGTTGCTGCTGGAGGTCTGATATGCTATGCTATGCCTCTAGCCGTAGGCCGTGTACTCGGTCTTAGACTAGCCACTGAGTACCTATCGCATTTCGATGAGCTTAGACCCCTGACATCTAGACGCCTTGGCTATGGTGACGAGCCTGCGTTTTCGATATGGGTAAACCACAAAGACGTTAGGACAGGTATCTCGGATAGTGATAGAGCTCTAACTATACGTGAGCTCCACCGAGTTACGTCTATGGTTTTGAATGGTCATCCTGAACGCGCTAGAGCGTACTTCAGTGAGAATTTTGTTGCTCCTGGTCACGTACCTATACTCCTCGGGCGCTCGCTTTCTCAAAGACAAGGGCATACAGAGCTTGCTCTTCACCTAGCCGCTTTAGCTGGCTTAGAGCCTTCAGTAACCCTAGCTGAAATGCTTTCGAGAGAGCGTTCAGCAACACTAGATGAAGCTAGAAGGTTTGCTAAAGAGCGTGGATACCCACTCATATCGTCTAGGCAGATAGTGTTGGAGGTGTCTAGACATGGTGAAGATCTGTGTCGTAGATACCACCTTTGCTAGGGTGGATATGGCTAAACACGCCATAGAGGTTCTAACATCCTTAATGCCTGATGTAAAGATCGTTAGGCGAACCGTGCCGGGGATCAAGGACATTCCCGTAGAGATAAAGAGGCTTATGGAGAGTGAGGACTGTGATGCAGGCATGGTGTTTGGGTGGGTAGGTCCCACGCTCACCGATAAGATTACCTACGCTGTGTACTCAATGGCTATACAGCTTGTACAGCTAACTCTAGGAAAACACGTTCTGGACGTAACAGTACATGAAGACGAGGCGGAGAGTGAGTCTGAGCTATACCGCATAGCCGTTGATAGGGCTAGAAAACATGCTGAAAACCTATACCTATTGCTGAGAAGTCCGGAAACCCTATCAAGGTATGCAGGTATGGGTAAGAGGCAGGGATACCCAGACGTAGGGCCTATAGAGGTGTGAACGTTGACAGAACAGGTTAGGCTTGGAATCGTAGTGTCGGAGTTCAACTACGATATTACGTACCTAATGCTTCAGAGAGCCCTTTCACACGCTAAGTTCCTTGGAGCTGAAGTTAGGTACGTCGTTAAGGCTCCCGGTGTTTACGACATGCCTCTACTAGTCGAAGAGCTATTGAAGAAGGCAGATGTAGACGCTGTAGTAACGTTGGGTGCTGTGATAACGGGAGCTACGAAACATGATGAGGTTATAGCGCATCAGACCGCTCGTAAGCTTATGGACTTGGCTGTGAAGTATGGTAAGCCAGTGACCCTCGGTATCTCAGGTCCTGGTATGAATAGAGTACAGGCTCTAGAGCGAGTAGATGACTATGCGAGAAGAGCTGTTGAAGCCGCTATCAAACTAGTTAAGAGACTTAAAGCGCTCAGAGAAGCAGCTTACCCAGGTGAAACACTCTTTATAGAGTAGAGATGTGGGGATGCAGCCTAGTTGAGGATTAAAGTAGACTACGCTTTCATAGGCCACGATCTTAAGCTTGAGAGAGACGTCTGTATAGACCTCTCATCCAGGGAGATTGAGAACATAGAACCCAGGTGTCAGGAGACGCCAGATCTATACATAGCATCTTCAATCGCTATCCCACCTCTATGCAACGCACATACACACCCAATGGATGTTGTTATCGCTGAGTATGGTGAGGAGCTTGAACTACATCAACTCGTCTCCCTACCTAACGGATTGAAGTATCGAAAGCTTGCTGAGATTGATAAGCATAGAGTAGCTGAAGCTGTTACAGCCTATCTAAGAAGAGCTGTTGAGAATGGAGTTGTACTACTTGCAGCTATTGCTGAGCTCGGTGACCTAGGTATAGAGGTCTTTAAAAAGACTTCAACTCCGTGGATAGCTGTTGATGTCTATCCACAACCTCATCCGGATAGGGCTAGGGATCTAGATGAGTATCTGACCCTGGTAAGGAGGTACCGTAGGCTGTCTATGGATACACTGCTCTCACTATCTTTAGAGGAGCTAAACGAGTTAGGTAGGGTCTGTAAGGAGGTTGGGGCCAGGATTCAGGTTCACGTTTCCGAGACGCGGAAGTTGTTTGAGTACCAAGACTATGTTCTTCTTAAACATCTAGAGAGCTGTGCTATACCGGTACACCTAACCTACGTAACGGAGGAAGTGTATGAGAGGTTTATTGGAGATACTCCCCTAGTTATATGTCCACGTTCGAACGCTAACCACTTAGGTAAGCTACCTGAGGTAGGTATTCTACTTAAACATGTTGAGAGAGGCTATGCTGTTGGTGTAGGGAGCGATAACGGTGCATGGTTTACACCATCACCTCTCGAAGAGATGCACTACGCATTCATTGCGTATAAGAGCCGTGTTCCCGACCCATCTAGATTAGCGAAAGCTCTACTCTATGCAGTCACCATAGGTTGTTTCAGGGTGTTAGGCTCTAGGTATCGGGGTATTGATGTAGGGTCTCTACCCATAATCCTGATTCTCGTAGATCCACTCTTTAGCTATACACAGAACCCCGTGATAGCTATTGCTCGACGAGGTGTATCGGCTGAGAAGCTCTTTGTGATAGGTAACCAGGTTGTGCCTCTTCCATCGAAAGATGTCTTCAGATCCAAGCTCCTACACACTATCGTCTCGTCTATAGCTCCCTCACACTAGTCTCGAGATCGGATACAACGACGTCTACCAGTTCCTTACCAAGCGTTCTAGATGCTGGAAGAGTTGCAACACCATATCGCTCAGCTATATCGCGCCACGTCCAGTAGCCATAGCTATACGCTAGACCTCTACGACTCCAACGTCTCAGCACTTCAATCACTTCCTCAATAGGTTTCTCCTCAACGTAAGGCATGTTCATATCGCAGGCTAGTAGTATCGAAGCCTCTACAGGATCGGCATGTATCGGCCTATATACTACATCATAGCGCTCGCGTAAGTACCTCTCTATGGCTGGATAGGGTGTGTAGAGAGCTACCCTAACGCCTTCGGCTCTCAAAGTCCTCACAACGGGTTGTAGTACGTGAAAGGAACCTCCGTGGAAACAGGCTACGAGTGTTGGCGATTCAGGTACCGCTCTGATCAGCGATGTGAGTAGCTCATGAATGTACTCCCCGAAGACCCTGTAGCTAATCGATAGTGTAGACCCGGTACCTAGATGCTCAGTAGATACGGAGATCGGTACTGGGGGTAGAGCGAGAACATCTACTCTCAGTCTTTGCAGAACACATTTCGCGAAGACTATGTCTGTGCCTAGGGGTAACACGCCATGGTTTTCGACAGAGGCTATGGGTAGGATTATGGGTAGACCTCGATACCTATGGACATCCCTGGCTGAGAGACTGTGAAGCCATATCATGGGCACGGCTACACACCTTCAGTGACCAGTAGCTTCATCACCTATCAGAGCGCTCAGTAGTCATCACGCTTCGCAGTACAGAGCACGCTATCCCTAACCTATGCACAGCGCTACTCTATCACCTCTAGATACCCTTAGCAACTCTTGAGCTGAACCCCGATTAACTGCTAGTTCAGCAAAGCCAAAGCTATCCTCATAGAGTACCAGGGTACCTGGAGGAACTACTGAAAACACACGCTCAATTCTAGCAGTGTAGACACCTTCTTTACAGCGAACCGTTATAGAGCTTCCTAACGAAGCTTTGAGCTCCTTAACAACCTCTGAAAACCTTTGGGAGAGTATCACATTGCCGAACTTATCTATGTGGAGAACCTCAAGCTCTACACATCCATTGCTTAGCTTATGCCAGATCCTCAGTCTTGGCCTTACCAACGTCTCCACACTCACTCTAGTACCCAGAAGCTCGAGAGGAGTTCCACAGGCTAGCCACGCGGCTACGGGTGTAAATATGTCCCTGCCATGGAACGAGGCTGAGACGGGCTTTCTAAAGTATAGATCGTTGTCTAGCACCACAACACGCTCAATACCGTCATCCTCAGCTGCGGGTACGAGAACTCCGTTGTCTGGACCTACAAAGTAGTAGTTCTTGGTAGCTATAGCGATAGCACGTCGTTGACCACCAACACCTGGATCAACAACAACTACAAATATCGTTCCTCGAGGGAAGTACCTATATGCGGTGAGCAGGATAAACGCTGCTCGCTCAATATCAAAGCTCGGTACATCATGTGTTATGTCCACCAACCTAACGTCTGGACATATGTCGAGAGCAACACCCTTCATAGCGGCTACGTAAGGATCTGAAGTGCCGAAGTCCGTTATGAAGCCTATCACCTTACACGGCCTCTGCATGGGGGTGCCCACGGAGTTTTTCATCAGGGATAGCTCTATAACAATTCCTAGCGCTTAGCTTGGGTGTGGGTGAATATCGTGAGCAGGTTTAGGCTTAGCGTAACTGCTAAGGGTGAAGATTATGAGGCTATAGTCATTGGTGCGGGTCCAGCTGGTTTAACGGCTGCGCTGTACCTAGCTAGGTATGGTGTTAAGGTCGTTGTGGTGTCTAAGGATATCGGGGGGCGGATGGCCATAGCCCCACTAATTGAGGACTATCCCGGTGTAGAACCCATACCTGGAGCTAAGCTAGTTGAGATGTTCGTTCAGCAGCTTCAGAGGTATGGAGTTCCCATAGTGCTAGACGAGGTTGTCGATCTTAGGAAGGAGGGTGAGAGGTGGTGTGCATACACAGTCTCTGATCGTAGGTTATGCGGTTACGCCGTAATTCTCGCCATAGGTTGTAGAAAACGAAAACTCGGTGTTGTAGGTGAGGATAGGCTTCTAGGTCGAGGAGTTTCGTACTGTGCAACCTGTGATGGCCCTCTCTTTCGAGGTAAGGTAGTGGCTGTTATCGGTGGTGGTAACGCAGCTCTCACATCAGCTCTATACCTAGCATCGATAGCGTCCAGGGTATACCTAGTTCATAGACGTCGCGAATTCAGAGCTTTCCCCATCTATGTAGAGAAGGTTAGGTCTAACCCCAAGATAGAGCTGGTGTTAGAGAGTGTTGTGACTGAGATCATTGGTAAGGATAGAGTTGAGGGTATAAAGGTGAAGAACGTTGTTAGCGGTGAGGAGAGGGTTATTGCTGTTGATGGAGTGTTTATCGAGATAGGCAGTGAACCACCAACGGAATTCCTTAAAAAGATTGGGATTGAGGTAGATGAGAAAGGTTATGCCGTAGTTAAACCTGATAGAAGTACTAACCTCGAAGGTGTTTTTGCTGCTGGAGATGTCGCTGGAGGCCCGTATAAATACAGATTCGAGCAGATAGTCACAGCCGTAGCTGACGGTGCTATAGCTGCTGATGCAGCTTTCAAGTACTTGCTGAGGTTTCGGAGATAGTCTTTACCTTCGACAAAACCCTTATACTCGATATCTCGGTGTGGGGATACTGTCCATACTCATCCTTCTCGTACTTCTTAACCATGTCCCACACGTTTAGAAGTGCTATAGCGACAGCTGTAAGAGCTTCCATCTCAACACCAGTACGCTCACGAGCTCTAACGGTTACTTCTATACACAGCTTATCTCCATCGATCTCGATATCTGCTGACACATGGTCTATCCTTACAGGGTGGCAGAAGGGTAGTAGTAAAGGTGTTTTCTTAGCGCTTTCAAACGCAACGACCTTACTAACCGTAAACACATCACCCTTATCAATCTCTCCACGAACTATCCTCTCTATGGTTTCTCTTCTAAGCTTTATACATCCCCTAGCCCTAGCCTCGCGAAACACCTCAGGCTTAGTACTCACATCAACCATCTTAGCGCTCATCTCAACCCCCTCAAAGCATCCTCTACAAAGGGATTTGCACGCTGTTCACGTTTAAGCGTAGTGCTCGGTCCGTGACCTGGGTAGACAAGGGTTTCGCTAGGTAGTGTGGTAAAGATCTTTCTAAGGCTATTGACAAGGTCTTTCCACGAACCTCCAGGTAGATCCGTACGACCTACGGTACCGGAGAATAGGGTGTCTCCACTAAATAGCGTTCTATCGCTATCGATGTATATACACATCGAGCCAGGTGTATGGCCGGGTGTGTGTAGAAGCTGTAGACGTAGGGATCCTAGCTCTAGAACGGTATCGCTATCGATAAGGATATCGGGTTTAGGAGCCTCTCTAGGCTCTAGACCCCAGATACGCAACCACTCCATACTCTCTCTAGCGATCCACACATCATCTCTATGCATATAGAATTCTGTACCCAGCTCACTACGTAGATAATCAACTCCGAGAACGTGATCGAAATGACCGTGAGTAGCTATGATAGCTCTAACCCTTAGACCGAGCCTATGTACCCACTCAACAACATCTCTCGACTCTTCAGCAGGGTCGATCACTACGGCATCCCTAGTAACATCGTCATATATCAGGTAGGTGTTGGTGTCAAGAACTCCAAGAACAAAGGTGAGCACCCTAATCAAGGTGCTATACCCGGAGACAAGCATCAAACACAACTCCTAAAGCCATATGATAACAGTGCTTGGCTTAGGATAGCTAAGCCCAACGTATTCAATACCTCATCACCACTACGTATCCGTTTCGTGGTTACTCTAGGTCAGGTTCTCGATATGTTTTGGACTCTTTTAGTTAGAGTGTTACAGCGTTGTTTAGGGTGTTGGGTGATCAATATCTATGTCTAGAACTGTTGCTGAGTACATAGACTTTCTCTATCGTGAGCTTGGTGTAGAGGTTGTTGAGAAGCTCATGTCTGTGCCTCCCGGAGTTATTGTCCTTCGCTCTTCTGTTGATGGCGATCTGTTTAAGCATCCACATGTTGCTCTATGGCACAAGTTTCTTCTTGAATACTTTACTCCTGAACCGAAACCGCTTGCTCTCATCCTCCCATGCACAGGTGTTAAGCCCTATAGGCTATCTCCAACTCATCGTATCGCTGACTCGAGGATTGCTAGGCTAGGTCTCGAGAGCGTGGTGTCGATATACGTGATCTCCGAGCCCATGGTGTTGGTGCCGAGGGAGCTGGATATATACTATCCCTTTGCAAACTACGACTATCCACCTAATCATCTCAGTCTCGAATCTAGAAGGATATTCGTTGATATTCTGTCTAGGGTTATCAGGAAGCTGAGGATTCATAGAGCTATCGTAGCAGTTCTACCACAGCATCACAGATCGATACTTCTAGAAGCTTTGGAGAGAGCTGGTGAGAAGATGGCTATAGAGATCGTACCCTATGGAAGAAAGGCGTTTAACACCATATCAAGAGCTGTTGACATGCTATACAAGCTATCCAAGCTGTGAAGACTATCGATAGTGATGCTGACCGCGGTTAGGCACATCTATTCTATCGATTAATAGAAGTGATGTTAAAGCTATAGCGATTAGCACACCTGGAGTCGATACTATGGGCCCCTCAACTCTATGCATTACAAACTTAACGGGTTCGCTATACAGCTCTACATGAGGAACAATGCCTATCTCAGCTCCAGGTTCAATAAAACCAACAACCTCTATG
>DQTV01000021.1 GCA_015662595.1 Ignisphaera aggregans | reverse complement strand
GTGGACAGCGCCTTAATGTAGTGCAACACTGGAAGTTTACCTTTAGCTACATTTTTATAACTCTATACCTAATGGCGTTATCTATATAGCCTAAAGCTCTACACTGACGCTCAACTAGATCCAGAACCTCCTTCTCATAAGCTTTTCTAAGATCCTCGTTCTCACTATAGAGTTCTAGAACTGCTTCTCGCAACCATCGACGACCGCTTTCATCTCTAAGTGTTTGGAATACGAAGAAGTAGTGTCGAAATACCTCGCTCCTAGGATCTCGAGCAGGTAGAGCTCCCTTTGCAACAGCTTCCTCATACTCTCTAACCATTCTTTCTAGAGCAGGTGAGGCTAGTCCTCGCTTTAATTCAAGCTCTTTCTTTAGGTGCTGTATAACGTTATCGAATATCTCTTCATAGAGTCTACGCGGTTTCGAACCAGGTGGAAACCTGGCCATTACCTCTAGTAGAAGCTGTATAAGAACTCCAGACATCTTGTACTTCAACATTCCTCCAGTAGCCTGTCTAAGAACATGCCATACACCAAAACCCTTATCACTGTATGGATGAGCACCACTACCCGAGTGTATCGATAGGTATGCACCTAGCGATGAGGATACTATGTGTAGTGTTCGAACCCTCTCCAAGAGCTGGTTAAGGTCTTCTCGATAGTCTTCACGTTTAGCAAACCCTATGTTAGGAGCTACAAAATCTACATCCACACCCCTTACACGTAGCTCGTTTAGATAGAAGTACAGGTCCTTAACCTTTGTTATCTCGGGAAGTTCATCGAGAGCAACCTCTATACCAAACTCCTTACCGTTGTACCTACGTACGATATTCACGATCTGAACCACGTACTCAATACTCTTCAGATACTTGAGGCTCAGTCTAGCTAACTCAACCCTATCTATCTTAAACCATACAACTCTATCACTACCCAGAAAGGTGTAGACCTTACCTAGGTAGCGTTTCTCAAGCTCTCTCCTAACATCGCTCTCTATACGGTTCTCGTACTCAGATAGAACCTCCTTCTCATCCATACTGTCTACTCTTAGGTCAACGAGCTCACATGTATCGATAGTAACGAAGTCAACACCACCAACTCTACTCACCTCCCTAAACTCCTCCTCGATATAGCTAAGCGAGGCCCTGATCTCATCATCGCTAAGCCCACCCTCAAAACCTGCACCAGCTATACGCTTAATGGCTCTCTCAACGCTTCCCATGATAGATACGTGATCAGCTTCGATCTCTATGGGCATGGAAAGCTCGTCAGCGAATCGACGAGCTTTAGATATGTACTCCTCGATAGATGTGCCTGTATGTCCAAAATAGAAGTATTTGGGGTCTCGAGACTCGATTACGTTCTTTGGAGCTGTTTCTCGATGATATGAAAGCATTAGAGTTCCGAGAACGTTAAGCTTCTTAAAGCTCTTTAGAAGAGCTGGGGCAACGATATCGGGTAGACGAATACCATAAGCAGGTCTAGGGATCTTACCCAGGTACATAGCTACCATCTCACGAAGGTAAGGGTATAGATCTAGAGGAGGAAAAAGAGAAGGGGTTGTGTAAAGCGTCTAGGGCTTTATGGTTATCTTACCGTCTATCCTCTTCTTAGCGCGCTCGAAAGCCTCTAGAGCTTGTTCAAGCTTAAACCTGCTCGTTATGATCTTAGTCATATCGATTTTTCCAGCTGCCATCAACCTAATGACGTTTCTGAAGGTACCCCAGCCTGAGTGTCCCTGACTTCCGAATACCTGTGCTCTCCTTATCTGGAAGATCTCGAAGTATATCGGTACCTCCTCTGGCGCTCTTCCAATCCACACAACCTTACCTCCTATAGCTAGGCTCTTCTGCATCTGTGGAAATGTTGCTGTTGGTGCACCAGCTGCTTCGACATGCATATCCGCTCCATAGCCTTCAGTAACCTCCATTATCTTCTCCCAGGGCTCTATACCCTTCTGCTTAAGCTCTACAGGATCAAACACATAGTCAGCGCCAACAGCTTTAGCAAGCTCTTTCCTAACCGGGCTGATCTCGAAGGCTATCACCTTACCTGCTCCAGCTGCTTTAGCTAGCTGGATAGCTGCTAAACCTATTGGTCCAGCACCCCACACCACTACATACGCTCCTGGCTTGAACCCTCCAGCTCTGTTAAACATTGCGTGGTAGGCTACCGATGTCGGTTCTACAAGGCTTCCCGCTTCAAGAGCCTTCTCATCACTTCCGTACCTCTCAACGAGGCTGTTTATCTTCCATAGATACCTTTCGTGAACCACTACATACTCAGCCATAGCTCCATCGTGAGTGAATCCGAGCTCGCCAAAGTCTAGGTCTCCAGGGTCGTTAAGCCTTATACAGTGGTTTACGAAGCCAAACCTACACACATCGCAGATTCCACACCATAGCATCTCCTCGGAGGTTACTAGATCACCTGGCTTCACGTTCTTTACTCCTGGCCCAACCTCCTCAACGACACCAGCAAACTCATGTCCGAGAACGACAGGTAGTCGAGTAAGTCCTGGGTATATCATGTACCCAGCATCGTCGGTCTCAACCATATGGATATCGCTTCCACAGATACCACAGGCACCTACACGAATAAGTACCTCTCCCTCTCTTGGCTTAGGTACTGGCTTCTCAATAAGTCTGATCCTCGGGTTCTTCCATACCTTATTTCCATCCTTAACCTTGTGGGTCTTCATCTCAGCTTCACTAAGCTTATACCCCGGCCTAGGCGAGAAGTCTGCCTCGAGTAGAAGTGCGAGCATCTTCTCCTTAGGCAAGTAACCTCACCCAACGAACGGGGCTTTGATTAAGAAATAGCCTCAACGAGTATAACGCTTATAGAGGCGATTGATGTTACTACTCACTACGTGCATACCCGTAGCTTTTACCGTGAGCGACAATCTACAAACATGCATACGTTAAATCAGGGCTTTTCCTGTCTTCTTATCGAAGACATGAATTCTGTTCTCTCTGAATCTAAGCCCTATGCTTTGACCAGATGCGAGGAGTTTTGTTGGTGATGTAGCGATCTTGATAACGCAGTCATCACCGAGACTCGCTGTTACTATCAAATCCTTTCCAAGAGGCTCGACAACCAGCACAACCGCTTCCGCATGTCGAGCACCACCCTCAACAATCTCTATGTCTTCGGGTCTGATACCGAGGTAAACCTCGTCACTACTTCTCGAAGCCATTACCTCAGCTGCTTTAGGTGGTAGCTGGTATACGAAGCCAGGGCACTTGAGTATGGGCCCCTGCTCAGTTTCCTGATAGGTACACGGTATGAGGTTCATTGGTGGTGTGCCTATGAAGCTCGCTACAAAGGTGTTTGCTGGGTGAGAGTATATCTCATCTGGTGTACCTACCTGCTGTATCCTGCCCTCGTTCATCACCACGATCCTGTCGGACATCGAGAGAGCCTCTACCTGATCGTGAGTAACGTACACGGTGGTTACCTTAAGCTCTTTCTGAAGCCTCTTGAGCTCAGCCCTCATATACACTCTAAGCAGTGCATCTAGGTTGGATAGAGGCTCATCGAGTAGCAGTACGTCGGGCTCCTTGACTAGAGCTCGAGCTAGAGCAACACGCTGTTGCTGACCACCCGATAGCTGAGCTGGTTTACGATCTAGCAGATGATCTATCTTTAGGAACTTAGCTATCTCACGTACCTTCCTATCGATCTCGTTCTTAGGCATCTTCTTGAGTCTTAGCGGAAACGCTATGTTTTCATACACCGTCATATGTGGGTAGAGAGCGTAGCTCTGAAACACCATACCAACGTTTCTGTCCTTGGGAGGTAGATCCGTCACATCCTGATCATCGAAGTATATCCTGCCCTTCGTAGGCTTGTAGATCCCTGCGATCATGAGTAGCGTAGTAGACTTTCCACATCCTGACGGCCCTAGAAGCGTTACGAACTCTCCATCCCTTATCAGGAGGTTGAAGTCTTCGACTGCTCGTACACGACCAAAGTACTTACTTACGTGGTCAAGCTTTACCCTAACCATAGTCTCACCTCTTTATACCACCTACATAGATTCGGAGTAGGAGCTTTTGTGAAAGT
>DQTV01000118.1 GCA_015662595.1 Ignisphaera aggregans | reverse complement strand
AGGGAGTTATTAAGGTTGCTCAGATTAGGGGATAGAGGCGCTCATTATGAGTGTAACTTACGCACGTCGACTTGCATCCGAATATGCATGGAATATAGTTGTTGATCTATGTCGTGATGGATGCGCACTTGGCATAGGCACCGGCTCTACCGTAAAGCTATTCATAGATCTCTCAACAAAGGATCCTAACAGGCTAAAGGTCTACAACGATCCTGCATTGTGGTTTCTAGTGTAGATACAGCGTTAGCATTGAACAAATTAGGATGTAGATGTGTAGACTCTGGTATACCATTAAGGAACATAGATGTTTATGTGGATAGCTGTGACGAGTTTGATGCAAGAATTTATATGATAAAGGGCGGCGGTGGTGCCATGTTACGAGAGAAAGTACTTGCATCCATCTCTAAAAAGAGAATATACATATTAGACGAGGATAAGGTATCCGAAAGGATAGGCAGTAAAAGACCTGTACCGATAGAGGTTGTTCCCTACGCATATCATTTAGTTTCGATAGAACTAAGCTCTAGAGGAATAGAATTCACATTACGCTATTCCAACACTCGTTATGGTCCGACACTTACAGACAATGGAAATCTAATTCTAGACTTGAAAACGGGGCCATTATCGGATCCTGAAGCTTTCGATCAGTTCCTTTCAGCGATACCTGGAGTTGTTGTGACAGGCATCTTTCTGCGTAAGCATATAGACCTAGTAATTGTAGGCTATCGCGATGGCAATGTCAAACTCTTTGGCTCATTAAGATGATTTCATGTCTTTTGACATCGCTTAATTCTCTTCACAATTTCAAGCGCTCTCTGAGGATCACGCTCAATAACAGTTCCAGTAACAATTGCATCAGCACCACTACATGCTATCCTACATGCTGTTTCAGGATCGCGTATCCCACCACCAACGATTATAAACAAATCGTCTTCAACAGCATTCCTTATATATTTGACAAATTCGTCAGGTACAGGTTGAGGAGCTCCTGATCCCGCCTCTAGATAAAGGTACCTCATTCCAAGATACTTAGCTGCTAATGCAAAAGCAGCTCCTATCTCAGGTTTTTCAAAGGGAAGTGGTCTTGCAAAACCCATATACCCAGCAGCACCTCCGTAGCCGACAATCAGATATGCTGTAGGCAGTACCTCTATGCCGAAGCGTTTTATCACTGGTGCAGCGTATACCTGAGCACCAATAACGTAATATGTATTTTCAGAGTTCAAAAGCGAAAGGAATAGAATTGCGTCTGCGCGAGGTGATAGCCCCGCTACACTACCCGGAAACAGTATTGACGGTACGTCAAGTTCTTCAACAATATCAACGATAGGGTCAATATCGTAACCTGTTACTGATAAGCTACCACCTATCAATATGGCATTTGTTCCCGCAGAAACAAGATTTTCGAGAATTGTCTTGAGCTTATTCAAATCGTTAACCTTCTCAGGGTCTACAAGCGCAAAATGAAGAACCTCTTGCTGTCTTACGGATTTGAGATACTTCTCCACTCTTCCACGCCACTTCATATAGTCACCTGACCGTAGATAGCGTAACTAACAATCTTATAGATATTTATAGCTTTAGCTTGAATACCTATCGAAGCTTTCAATGCTTGCCCGTGATACGGCGAAGAGTGTGTGAAAATCCCTGAACAGCTATCTCGATTATGATATCGGCTAGTTCTTCAGGTTTGACATGTATAGTATACAGCTTTCCCTTAAGACGTGCAATCTCAAAACCCACAACATGATAACACGCTGTTCGGACTCGTCTACTAAGCACATTTATTAAAAAGTCGTAACACATACAGAAGCTGCATGGCGATACTATATAATCGCGTTCTATACCACGAAATATGTAGATTTTCATAACCTCGCTATCTAACACCATAAACCTTCCAGCACGAAGTCCTTCAACCACTTTCTCATGATTTTCAAAAGCCTTAAGAGTATCTGTATCACACACGTACATGACTAGTCAAAGCTAATATCTCAATACGAGTTAATAACCAGCGATGTACCTAAGACTTTGTGGCGGTAGAGATGTCGTCAAGAAGGAGAAGGACTACACCATCTATAGCGAGCTACGTAGGTTTGATAAGGTTCTATGAAGAAGTAGAAGAACAGATTAAAATACATCCCTACCTCATACTCCTGCTTTCAGCACTCACTCCGATAGTGATCCTCACTATCCATTTCTTGTTTCCCTATAGATGAATTTGATATCATGAACGCGTAACGATATTTAAACCCAGAAAGTAGAGAAGGTCACGGCCCCGGCCCGTCATCCGCTACGGGGTGTAATTACCCTGAGGAAGCACCGCCCTCCGTACGGCACCGGGGCCCCGCAAGGGGCCGGGGTAATACCCCGGGCAACGGCACAGAAACGACACGTCCGCCAATCAATGAGGATGAGGCGGTGAGGCTCCCCGGGTAACCGGGGAGCAGTAACCCGCTGACGAGGTTGGCGGGAGCGGTGAAACGGCCGTCCCCCGGGGAGCAAGGCCGAAAAGCACCGATGAGAGCCGTACGAGGTGCGGGTAGGCCGCTTAGCCAAATGCGGTTACACAGAAGGCGGGCTATGACGGGCCGGGGCCTT
>DQTV01000105.1 GCA_015662595.1 Ignisphaera aggregans | reverse complement strand
GGTGCTACCCACATGTATGGTCTCTCAATGTACTGTAAGGCAATGTATAGCACGTTTAGAGATGTTAGAGTGGCGGCGTGATCTCCAAACGTAGGCTCCAATACGATTACGCTACAGGGCTTCAATGCTAGTAAGAGTAGGTATAGAGCCTCGGCAGCGCCGTTAAGAGGAAGCACATACTCACTATCAATGCCATAGAAATCCGCTATAGCACTACGAAGCTTAGAGTACATAGCGTTAGGGTAACTGATATAGATACGATCCTTAACAGCTCTCTCAATCTCCATAACCACCTCTCTCGGAGGTGCATAGGGATTAAGAGGTGCGCTAAAGTCGAGTATGTCCCGATTCTCTACTCCACCATGATGTCTAAGAATCATTTTTACACATCCTCTCAGCTTCTATAAGATCTTCAACAGTATTTACATTGATTAGCTGTGGACTCCATTCATACTCTATATCAACCCAGTCTTCTCCATCTCGTAAGAATAGAGATATCCCTAAGTACTGCCTTTCAAAAGCCTTTCTAACTACAAATGTAGCTACGCTACGGTTGGCATCCATACCTCGGGCAATGAAATCTCTGAGCAGAGATATCGAGATGAATGGCGTGTCCGCGGGCATGACAAGTATGGGCTTGCGGAGAGAGGTTAGGAGTAGTGATAGGTCTTGAACGTATTCTTCACCACTGGTAAACACGCAGTCAACGTTATACAGATCTCTACATAGGTACTCAATACCCTGGGTAGCTTTCGATAACGCGACTACTGCATAACTAGCTACAGCTAACGTTTTAGATAGCACGTGCTCGATCATGGGCTTCGAACATACTTTAAGGAGTGGCTTATTAACTAGGCCTAGTCTACGCCCTTTACCACCAGCCATTATGAGAGCTAGCATTACCGCTCCCGATAGCTATCGTATAACTTTGTTAGGAGCGATCCTAGTAGTGCTGACAACACATCGTCTTCAAACATAGGTAACTCGAAACTTAGCACACCATTCTCCTTCAATCTCTCCACCCAGTACATAGAGAACATACCCTTTGCTCCAGCTATGTAGAGAGATAGGGCTATGCCCAACAACTCATCAGCTAAAATCTTCTGAGTATCGTTTAGAAACTCATCTCTTGATAAGTGCGGTATTGAGTTGGAGTAGGCGTGGAGATCGAGTTCTCGTGCAGCTATCAGGAGACACCATACATTGGGATCCCTAAGCACATCGTCTAAAATATCCCTAAGAATCTTCCTCACACGATCTACGCTTAAACCTGGAATAGGAGCTCTTCTATAGAGTTGAAGTGCTAACTCCACTATGTGCTCACGATCTACTCCAAGAACATTCTTTAGAAAGTCGTCGACTCCTAGCAGCGTTACAGCTCTGGATAGGATGGCTTTGTACACCGCTTTTGCAATAGCGTTACCTACATCAGTTGCGATACCGGCAAAGAGGTATCGCTTAGGTCTAGAGCGCGGTAAGGCAACAACTATAGCGTCGCTCACCGTCCCTGAAGATCTCGATGTACAGCGTAAGAGTATCTCCGACACTGCTAGCACTTTAGCCTCAACAACGGTTTTGAAGAGGTCTATAGCTCCTTCGGTGGTTAGCGGAGCCGTGGTGATAACGGCTATGTTTATAGTACCTGGAATTGGTTTATGAACGCTCTCAACATCCAGACACACCGCTGGTTCGAGACCTACGGTCACCACCACATCGCTTACGTAAGGACTAAGCACCTGCTCCCGAACATACTCGCTTACCGAGACTGAGGTCAGGAAAACTACACCACTATCTATCCCCAATCGGCTGAGGACTAACCTATAGAAATCAACTAGGTTATCAACATAGAAATTTGTGGGAACGGTTTTAAAGACGATGAACCGAGGGTTCTCACCAAGGACAGGGATAGACGATATGACATCGGCGGGCTCACGAAGCTCGACAACCAACGCGTTCTCCTCATGAACAAACTCTATGCTTCTAATCATAGACACCGTAAATCCCGAGATACTGTATGGCAAGCCTATCCAGATATGGCTTACCTCTTCAAAGTAGCTAAGCTTACGGATCTACACTACAAGCTAGAGGCATCAGGTTTTGCCGCGTATCATCACTTCTCAGAACCGACCTCCACTCATCATATCGCAGTATCCGTATCCATACTATGTGAAGGGGATCTAGGTTTAAGAATCCGTATCTAATGTGCTCAGTCGCGGTTGCAACATCATCTAGTATCAGATGGCTCTTTCCTCATCATACCGTGGGCACCTCCAACCACCTTGGATAGAGGTCGGGTGTATGTACCGGGTTTATCTCATTAACGTAGTTTGTAAGCATCATCTCTCGCACTTTCTCTAAGTCTCGTGTTTGAGCTAAAACCCAGCTAAGCTTTACGTATGCTACTTCAGGTAACATGTCTTCGCCGGGTATCACACCTACCTCAATTAGTTTTCTACCTGTGGTATAAACATTCATGTTGACTCTGCCAAACAGTGTCTGCGTCGTCATTACCACAGCTACACCTTCCTCAACCGCTCTCTTGATAGACGGTATGACATGGCTACCTATGTGACCAAGCCCAGTACCCTCTATAACTATCCCATGGAATCCGCGATCGACGAGCATGTCTATTATCTCACTTTGGAACCCTGGATATGCTTTAACCAATGCTACACGCTCATCGAATACAGGTCTAAACTGAAGCTCGTCACGTGGTGCACGAGGTATGTATCTCTCGTTCAACACCTTCAAACTTCGGTTGACGAGGTCTATGAGTGCAAGCGGTTTATCGTTAATGCTCTGAAAGGCGTCTCGTCTACTACTATGCATCTTCCTCACCTTAACTCCTCGATGTACAAGAGCCGCTGTATCGGCTGGCGTTCCATGCATAACAACGACCACCTCTCCAAAGGGTGCGTTTAGCGTTGTTATCACTGCTGCGAGCAGATTAAGTGCAGCATCAGTACTAGGTCTATCACTACTCCTCTGAGCTCCAACAAGCGCTATCGTCGTTGGCAGCTTCTGGAGAGCAAAGGCGAGAGCTGCAGCTGTATAGCTCATAGTATCAGTTCCATGAGTTATGACAACACCATCGACCCCCTGCTCAATGGCCTTATGAACGGCGTTGGCTATGGCG
Organism: Ignisphaera aggregans; assembly: GCA_015662595.1. GTDB lineage: Archaea > Thermoproteota > Thermoprotei_A > Sulfolobales > Ignisphaeraceae > SZUA-1435. The sequence continues at coordinate 1,723 of DQTV01000105.1, read as the reverse complement.
ACCCAGTGTCTTGGAGTCATATCCTCGCTAAGGATATTGAAGAGAACCTCAACCTCTATATTCGTAAGCTCAGCAAGTTCAGGAATCAGCTCGATAAGCTCTGCAGGGCTCATAGCAGGTCTTACGGCACCTGTCTCATACTCAACCTTGCTAGCTATCGTACCTCCACAGCCAAGAATTCTCGTACGAGGTAAACCATGTCGAAACGGTATGGTAGCGACAGTGGCACGAGGTAGTTCACGACATTCAACAACCTCTATACTCTTAATCGATTCGATCCCTACACCAATATTATAGCCGTTATCAAGCTTTATAACTATGGTATTTGATGCGCTAAACTCATGCTTTGGCATCAAAAGGCCTTCAACAATGGTGTTAGGAGCGAGATAGAGCCTTATTCTACACCCTATAGAAGCTCCCAACTTCTCTAGGAGATCCCTAACCTTATCGCTATATCCAGGAAGCGGATCACTCAAACTAACTACACCTAGAGTATAGACCAGTTCCACACCTAAATATAGATCGGCAACAGACCAAACACAGAATACGAAAGGCTGTGAAACTAGCAACAATTTGGTGAAACGATGAAATGCAATGTTAGTGGTGACGAACAGGAGTTTAAGTTGAAGTTATTCATAGGTACTATATACACGTCGTATAAACCTCTTGAAAAAGTTGAGGCTATGATAGTAGCAGGAGATCGTGTTGTGTATGTGGGTGCTGCTGAGCGCGCAGAGGCTATATGTAGAGAGATCGGGTGTGAAATCCATAGACTAGGCAAGGAGGTTGTACTACCTGGCTTTATCGATGCACATGCACATTTAGATGGGATAGGGCTAAAGCTAAACACGATCGATTTACACGGTATTAGAAGTATTGAAGAGCTTAAAAAGGTGTTGAAACTTCATTCGCACAGGTTCTCTAAATGGGTTATTGGCCGCGGTTGGGACCAGGAACTTTTTCAGGAGCGTAGGTACCCAACTAGATGGGATCTAGATGAGGCTGTTCCCGATAAGCCGGTCCTCATAGTTAGGACCTGTGGTCATGTGGGTGTCGTGAATAGTAAGGCTTTAGAGATGTTGCGAATTGATGAGGTATTTCGTGAAAACCCTAACCTGGTAAGGAATGAGGATGGAGTTCCGACAGGTATAGTGATGGAGGATGTGCTATCCTATATAGAGAAGTCTATGGAGTTTAGCATTGACGAAGTTAAGAGGTTTCTACTTGATGCTCAGCAACACGTTGTTAAGAATGGCGTTACAACCATGGGCTTTGTCAACGTTTCCTTAAGGACCTTACTAGCAGTATTCGACCTCTATAGGCACGGTCTCATCAGGTTAAGGCTTAGGCTATACCTTGAACCTGAGGCGCTGAGTATGTTGGAGTCTCTTGGTATCCGGGGAGCGCTGGGTGATGATATGGTGAGAATACAGGGAATTAAGGTGTTTGCCGATGGCTCGCTCGGAGGCAGAACTGCATGGCTATCTAGTCCCTATAGTGATGATCCGAGGACCACCGGCACACCCCTCATCAGCAAAAGCAAGCTCGAGGAGCTAGCTACCCGCGTTGCTAAGCTAGGTATGCAGTTAGCGGTGCACGCTATTGGCGATAAGGCTATCGACCTCGTTATCGATGTGTTCGAGAAGCTGGGTCACGAACCCAGGCTTTATAGGTTTAGGATTGAACACGCATCTCTCGTTAGAGATGACCAGCTTGAGAAGCT
>DQTV01000029.1 GCA_015662595.1 Ignisphaera aggregans | reverse complement strand
TTCGCTCACCTAGAGAATAGAATGCGCTCATTCTTAACATTGTGTAGCCTAGCCAGTATAGCAATGCCGGTATCAAGCTTATGATCATCATCACGACTACGTCGCGATGTTTTATATGTCCGAGTTCGTGAGCTATGACAGCCTCAATCTCATTTGGTGGCGCGATGCGTAACAGCCTCTCTGTGATAGCTATCCTAGGACCAGTCAACGGACTTTCATATGCAAAAGCATTCGGAATATCGATCTTCGCTACTCCGACAACAATACGTTTATGGATACCTGACTTTTTAGCAAGGTTCGACACAACGTTTACTAGCCATCCATACTTAGGATCTGAAGACTCTACATGGCGAACTCTATACAGAGCCTCTATCACGTATGGAGCGAATAGCCACTGAGCTATGTGAAATACAGTAACGAGAGTCAAGATCTGTACTAATGCCATATAGCCAAAGTTTCCAACAAGAGAGAGTATCACGGATAGCAGAAGCGAGGTTGAGGAGAACATTAGTGCTAATGTTGCTATCATGCTCAGCTTTAATCTGGCTAGAGGGTACATGATCCTCATTACAAAGTCAGCGTGAACGGAGATATAAGGCTTAGGTATCTGAGGATCTACCTAGGGAAATAGCTGTGTGTGAGGACGTTGATGAGTACGCACGAACACATCCACTTCGATTCTGTCGTGAGAAATGTTTAGAGCACGGATATGTTGGCGAAGCTCTTAAAGCATGTATTGAGCGATGTGTGGAAGAGGTGAAGCGCTGTTAACTTGTAGAGATTGTGGTGCTGTATTTAGCCCGCACATAAACTCAGGGATGTTAAGGATAGTAGAACCGGTTGACGAGGTATAGCGGCTTTAACGATACCGGGATGGTGTGGTGCTAAGGTATGAACATACTACTGGTTACGAGCAGACTTGCAGTACGTAGTGTAAGCGAAGCTGTTGATAGGGCTAAGCAGCGAGGAGCAAAGCATAGCATCGATGTATTGGTTTTACCCGTTGATGTTATCGCAATACTCTCTACGCAACAACTGCTTGACCTACTACTGCGTATGCGTAGTGAGGAGGAGTTTCGAGGGTATGATCTAATCATAGTTCCAGGGCTTGTGCGAGGTTCTACGAAGGTTATTGAGGACAGAATTGGTGTGCCTGTCGTCAAAGGCACCATACATGCGGCTATGCTAGACGACCTCCTATTACTTAGCGATGATGAGCTTCTATCTCTATCTCGTGAAGTTCCTGCCGACGAGGTTGTGACTCGACGTATTGTTGATGATGCTCGTAGAAAGCTGCAGTCACTTGAGGATGTCTATAAAAGTAACCATCTATGTACTATGGTGGGAGGCGTATGTGTACCACTTCGTCCACCACCTCAACGAGTTGTAGCACTAACTCTGCTATCGAAGATTAAGCAATGTAGAGACGTAGTTTCAAGGCTTAAGGATGCCGATATAGTTGGGATAGCGATAGATGTTGATACAGACCCAAACACAGTTATGAACATGCTGAAGATTTTGGAGAAAGAGATCTCAAAGCCTTTAGCAATAGACGCTCATTCTCCGAAACTCATAGAAAGGGTATCACAGCACGTTGATCTTGTTCTAAATGTACGCTCGGATATGCTTCACCACATACCGGTCAGTATTAGGCGTGAGATATGCATATCCATAACTCCGCTAGAAGCTATAGAAAAGAGCATAGAAAAGAGCGAGGTAACTGAGGCGGTGAACTATATCGTCTCTCTTATTGAAAAAGCTCGCAGCCTCGGGTATGAGAAGATAGTTCTCGATCTGGTATTGAAGCAGCCCTTGCGAGGATTTGTAAGCTCAGTAGTGCTCTATTACTATGTTCACAACAAAGTTAATGTGCCTCTACAAATGAATCTTAGCAATGTCGTCGAGTTCATGGATGCCGATAGCTATGGCGCTATCGCGTTACTTATGGCCATGGCGCAAGAGCTTGGAGTTTCCCTCCTCACAGTATATGAGATTGATGGGAGGAGCTATGGCATAGCTAAGGAAGCTGTTTTAGCGCGGAGTATGATAACGACAGCCGTGCTTAGGGGTGTACCACCTCGTAGCGTTGGAGTAGACCTATTTGTAGCTAAGGAGCCTAGGCCTATAGACATTGATATTGTTGGTGAACGCAATCCGGTAATCATAGACGTTCCCTCGGACCACGACTCTGAATTCAGCATAGATCCTATGGGTTTGTTTAGGATAAGAGTTGACAGATACAACAAGAGAATTGAGATGCTGTACATGGGACGCAAAGGCTTACTGCTCCTCCGAGGTAGCGATCCTAAAGCGCTATTGCGTGAGGTGATTAGACGTGGGCTCGTTTCTACACCGCAACACTTAGCGTACCTAGGTTACGAGCTGGCCAAGGCGGAGATAGCGCTTAGGTTAGGGAAGAGCTATATCCAAGATGAGCCAGTGATTAGAGGCGTATTTGAGCGGGTCGCCGTCTAATGATCGTGGAGAGAGTATACATCGCTCAGAATATTGGCTTCACGGTCTACACCTTTGGTAAAGGCGCACCCAGAGTGCTCATCGTAGCAGGGCTTCACGGAGATGAGGTCGTAGGTGTAGCTACAGCTCGTATACTGATTGACAAGCTGAAAAATATGACAATACGTGGCACAGTGAAAATTATACCCATAGCCAACGAGCTCGGATTGTATATAGGTTCTCGAGCTAATCCCATAGATGGAAAGGACCTTAATAGAGTGTTCCCAGGTAATGAGAATGGCACGGTTTCAGAGCGTTTAGCTGCTAAGATATGGTCTCTAGCTCTTGAATCTGATTACATAATAGATCTCCATGGATGTGGAGAGCTGTGTATTCCTCACATACTGACATTGTTTATCAGCAGTGATAAGAGTGCTGATCTGGCTAAGCTTATACCCATCGAGTATGTTGTGGGTTCGCAAGCTATACGAGGTCAGCTATTTGTCGAAGCAGCCTATGTAGGTAAACATGCAGTTCTGATAGAGATTCCGGGTACTAGATCATTTAGGTGGAGTATAGCCGAGGACATTGCTATGAGACTTCTATCCTTTTTAGCTAGTATTGGCATTGTAAAGAGACAATCTATGGAGATCAAGCAGAAACTATTCAAAGGGTATGTGTCGATAGTTAGCAACTATGAAGGTCTCTTACGTCGTTGTGTAGAGCCTGGAGCTGAGGTTGAGCAGGGTATGAGTATAGCTGAGGTGGAAGGTGAGAAAATAGTTGCTCCGGTTTCTGGGTTTGTGGTTATGGTCACTGAAAGCAAGTTTGTTAGGATTGGAGATAGTATAGCTCGTATTGCTACTGAGCCTCTCCAATAACCATAACCATTACCTGTCTGATACTTCGAGGCCCATCCATCTCCACTAAAAATATGTTCTGCCAAGTCCCTCTAACTAGCTCACCATTTAGTACTGGAAATACTCGGTCTGCACCTATGAAAGCTGAGGCAACGTGCGCATGTGCATTGTCATCTATCATGTTATGTTTCCACGGTTTTTCAGGTGGAAAATGTTCGTGAATAGCTTCGAGTATGTCTTGCAACAACCCTCTCTCATGTTCGTTTGCAACTATGGCAGCAGTTGCATGAGGTGCAAATACTAAACACATACCGTTCTTTATCCCACTTCTTCGTACGATATCTTCAACCTTATGGGTTATATCAATCAGTTCAAAGCGTTTCGATGTCGATAAGCGTATAGTCTCTACGTATACACGGAACTTAGACATAGTCAGAACCCCAATGAACATTCAGAGCAGGTCTAAGTTTAGAAAGTTAACGCATCACGCTATCAATCGTCCCAGCCTTCATCACTATTCAGCACGGAGCCAGCGCGCTCCCTACCCATAACTACTCAAAAGACAAAAATAGTATGGGTTTTTAACCTAATAGCTAACCCTTTTCTTCACCTTTCATTCTCGTCTTAAGGATGGAGTATATGTTGTCCTTAATCCCTGTTCTAGCAAGTAATCGCTCTAATCTATACAGCTGTTCATGAGCTATGTCAAGCTTCTTGGCTATCTGTGCTATCGGTATATCGTTAGCTCGGGCATAGAGCAAGAATATTAGGGTTCTTATGCTATGCGGATGCCTTAATGCTGAAGCTATAGGGCTATCAAAAACCAGCCAGTCGAGAATATCTAGATTCTTTCTAACCCACTCAGCAATTTCTGGTGGCAGCTCAAAGCTATGCTCAAGTCTCTTTCTGAACACGACCTTATTATCGACAATCTCTAGCTTTCTTTTTCTTCGCCTTCTCCTTTCAATTATCAACTCGTTGTCGATCATCATAAACACCCCTTCAACTCTAGCCTCACTAATCTAAGCACATTAAGGAAGCAAATAAACCTATCTGAGCAACACGCTTAACAGTAGATTATCAGATTGTCTGCAACTCTAATTCATTCAAAGATCGCTCCCGTGTATATAGTTGGTACCCCTGTTTATTAAGAACTTTTACCTTCTCAAAGTTAAAGTATGGGTTTGGGGATTGAATGCTCGGCGATAGCATAATCGAGAGATTACTAATTGAAGAGCTAAGGCTTGCTAATAAACACATACCGGTTACACGCATACCGTTATCCAAACTGTTAACCATGGAGTTTCCATACGTTGTGTTAAGAGATGGATCAGTACATTTCTTTCGAAAACGTGAACTTGAGAAATTACTAATGTATGTAGAGCAGGGCGAAGAAGAAAAACTTCTATTACCGATAATAGTGGTGTTAAGACCTGATATTGGCGAGGGTGTAGGTGTTGTAGAGGATGCTGTAGCGGCTAAGGTAATAGCAAGGATTTTAAATCTTAGTTGTGAAGAAGGGAAGCTATACCTCTACAAACCCCACTTAGCTCAGTTGCGTGAACACTTCGACACGGTAATTCAATTTGTGATTTCGATAGACTTACAGCATGAGATGTATAGCCCCGTAAGTAAGGAGATGAGCGAGTAATACAACTTAATTGATGAACATTTAAATCGCTCATACCCAGATCTAAGAGATGGTAACGTAGATGCCTATGAGAAACTTCCCCGAGATAGAGGTGACGCACTTCACGGTAACCTTGGTGTATGGAGATACTGCTAAGGATGTGCTTCTCGATATTGAATCTGTGATGAACTGTGAGGATGCGGAGTGTGCATGGGAGCTGTTAGAGATGTGTCTGAGTGATGTAGAGTTCTGGAGTCTTGGACCCCTTAAGGCAATTGAGATAGTTATGTTACTTCATGGAAAGGGGCTCATCTATCGATTTGATAGGGGGAGCATACTATTGATACTCCATAGGAGAGATATTGATGTATGGACTATCATCAGGAACATGGCCTCCTCATATCAGGCGGTGAACCTCATCGAGATACCTCTCGATCATTGACCGTGCTTTCGCTATACAATGCCTCATGGGCTCTACGTATATATGTGTTACTCTATGTGTAGGGGATACCGAGTCTAGGAATGTTGTGTTAATCAGTGATAGTAGGTCGTATAGGAGTGCGGTAGCAGCATAGAGGTTAAGGATCTTGATTGCCACATCTATACTTTTCCTAACTTGTTTCGGTATCTCATTGAGTCGAGGTATAGACTCTTTGATCTTATTTGGTTGTATGCCAAGCTCTTTTGATATTCTCAGCATGCCTTTGTTTAGCTCGTTCAACAATGTATTGATAGTCTTCACCACTACCATGTCTACCTCTGACTGAGTCAGTATACCATAGTTAGAAATCCTTTCTATCTTTTCAAAGAAATCGTTGATCTTCTCCAAATTGCTAACTAGCGTATGCGGCTCTAACGATCGAATTGAGTTTCGTATCTCAGCTATGTTCCTCTGTAGTTTTTCATATACATCGCTAAGCACCTTCTGTAAGTTTGCTTTAGCCCGCGAGCTGGATACCTCGATTATATGCATAACTAGTTTTCTTTGCTCAGAATCCAGATTGTACTTCTGGATAAATGGGTCTATGTCCAAGCTCCTCAACCTCTTAGCAAGAGATCTGACGGTTTTTCTGAGTATACGCTGAGCCATCAACTCAATGTCGTCAATCTGCTTTCTTATATCAGTACAGCGAATAGACCCTGCTATGATTAAAAGTACCTTGGCTAATCGCTCGCTTGCAGATCTTAACATGATGACCTCAGCTCCAATCAACGTACCTTCCTTGTCATGCTTGGCTATGTCTATGAGCTCCCTTACGATTTTGAGTTGGTCTTCGATACACCACGTCAATATGATCGCCCTAAGTGCCTTAACATAGGTAGACACGACGCGGCTTAAAATAGCCCTCAAAATCTGAGAGTATCACTGGTTCACCTTCAACGCAGAGAGACCTTCGGAATAGTGGGGCCTTAACGACGAACGTCTCAGCCTCTCCTCCCTCAAAAGCGGGATTGAAGCCGTACTTACGTGAGCGCGCAATTACATCGCGCGCAATGTCGCTGTCTATCACCTTACCCAAGTACCTGAGGGGTATGCCGTACGCCGTGATAGATACTATCAATGCTTGGATTCCGTGATCAACAAGTTCGAGCAAATACCTATCCTGCGACTTCCTCCATAACGGTGTAAAGAGCTTTAATCCCAACTCCTCAGCTATGAGCGCGAACCTAATACGTTGATAATCGCTTAGCAATGCACCTACAACAAGATGCGTAGCCTGACACTCACGCACATACTTAGCTAATTTCTGTTTGATCTCGTGGAGCTCGGTCTCCCTTTGACCATGTACACGCTCAACCGCTATGTCTAGCCCCATAGCCTCAGCTTGTAACTGCGTAAACTCAGCGTAGGGCCTATGAAGTAGCCATGAAGAGTCTTCGGAGGGCACAAAGGTGATGAGCTTACATATCTCGAAACCCTGTAGAACAGCTATGTGTAGCGCGTACGTACTATCCTTACCACCACTAAACAGCGCCAGGGCTCTCATTTAGTATCGCACCCTCAGCAATCCGATAACTCATCACTAAATACTCAGCACGTGGCGATACATCATAGGCCTGAATAGCTAGCGCTCTGTATCAAACTAATAGTAGTTTAGCTATTTTGAGTGTGTCGGAGTGTGCCGATTATGATGAAGACCCGGTTACTGATATGTGATGAAGAGTTATTCCGCTGAGGGTATGAGCTCTATACGTAGGTAAATCACTCTACTTGCATCGCCCCACCTATATCGATGGGACATGTCTAACACTTTTGCGTAATGTACATGGTATCCACGCTCTATAAGTCGAGAGACGAACTCATGCTGAAAAACATCGACATATTTGTCGTGTGGTAGTGGAATCGAGCTATCGCCAACTATAGCTATAACCTCATTCGAGCTTAGAAACAGTAACCATATCACGCCTGGTGTAGGACCGTAAACCTCGGGTTTCTCAATAACGTCTTTAGCAAGTCGGTATCCCTTAGCAGTGTAGTAACGTACAAAGGCATATCGAAATGCTCTTATCAATGCTCGCTCAAGCTTCTTCAGGTCTCTACGCTCTACTAGCTCGTGATTAACATAGTATCTACGGTACTTTTCACTGAATCGCGATGGTAGCCAATCGAGCTTAGGATCGTTCATATCTATTAACTCTTTGTATACCAAAGCATTAATTTGCATTATTCGAATCCTGTGTAGCGTTGGTTCTTAAGCACATGGATGGTTTAGATGGTGGATACTGCGCATAATATCCTCTAACGATAGTGCTAAATGAAAGAGTGCCGATACGAGCAGCACTTCAAGACCTGTGAATGGAAAGAGTATCAACATGGTTATGGTTATGATCTGTGGTGAGAGAGCTAACGCAATGTACTCTCGCGAATTTCTCACCGTAACAATCAGACCTACCATCATGCCTCTCTTAACCACAAACCTATAGCGTATACCTTGCAGCTTAGCCATCACAATGTGTATGAGCTCATGAAGAAGCGCTATAGCAGGGAGGAGGAGTGTTGCTGTAACTACCACATCCCTAGATACGAAGTTAAGAGCTATAGCTGGAAGCATAAACCCTGTAGCTAGGTATAGTACCTCTATGATTTTGCTCCTCACTCTCGGACCCCAGCGAAACATCTAAGTCGATGAGTTCTTAGATCTCTCTATTTCACTAAGTAGATGAGTAGAACATGCGGTAAACTCCTAACACCGAAAGTGTTCTAGCAATACTCTGGGTATGGACAGAAAGTAGTGTAGGGAGAGCCGGAAAAGTATCGGGGTTCGAGTAATAGGTAGGGCTCGTAGCTAAGCTTATACTCTAATTAGCTAACACAATGCTATCGGGTAGAACTACTTGGTGTACCAGGATAGTCAGGACAGGGACGTTAAGTCATTGCTACGAAAGTTGCTATCAGGCTATCAGCTATACTTTGATAGACATGGAGTACTGAATTCCGATGGTAGAAGACTGCTCAACGAGATTATACGGCTTTTAGTCTATGAATATCCAGAACTCAAACCGCTAGCTAAGAAAGTTAGGAAGAATCCTACGCTAAGCAATGTAGTTAAGTTAGCCGAGGTTTTTATGGATATTAACGAGGTTAGGGAGTTGATGGAGATAGGTATCTATGGTCCTTACACATACTCAGAAGACTAGCTTTGCTAGAATTGAATAGTCTCCAATCAACTCTATAACGGTACTCAATCTCTAGCCTCATCAGAAACTCCTCTAACTGTTTTAACCCAGTTTCAAGCTCATCACATCTACTCATCCAGTAGCGAGATAATGGACATTCAGAGTCGAGGGTTACCCCTATACCCTCAACATATATGAGGGGGTATAACCTGCAACCTAGCGGCCTTATCTCATAGATAGTACATCTCCGAGATTGAGGGTCTAGGAATACGCAGTGGTTATCAACGTTCTTTAGTTTGATGAATCTACCACGCTTTTCAGCAAAGTGCGTGGGATCGAAACCATAACGAGATATCCTCTCTATATCGCTCCTAAGTAATATCATCTCAGTATTTATACAGCATCGCAAGCAGTACTGACAGAATGTATGCTCAAATACCATGTTCTCAGCTCAGTGCCGCCTAATATCATCATGGAGTCAGTCGTCGGACTCAACATCACAGCTTGCTATACCATTGTAAGTGTTTTTACACGCTGAGATTTTGAAATTTATCGGTAGTACCTCGGAGCACTGGTAAAAGATGTTGCCGTTGATATAGGGGTGATGAGGTGAACGAGGAGTACGTATGGCTTTTAGAGGTAGCTCTCACATTATTGGCTGCTAAAGCTCTTGAAGCACTCTTCGTCAGGGCAGGATTCGCTCGTATTTTAGCTTACCTACTTATAGGTGTAATACTGTCCGCGATATACGGCCATTTTGAGCTTGAGCTAAGCGATGTCTATGAAGCACTAGCACTGATAGGAATTGTAGTGCTGCTTTTTCAAGCAGGTTTAGAGAGTTCACTTCGTCAATTTCTACGCAGTTTAAGAGATGCCAGTATCATAGCCATAGGGGGTGTCGCAGCCTCTATAATCATGGGAATACTGCTGATGCCAGCTATCGGTATCGAATTCAAAGAAGCTCTCGCTATGGGGATAATATTCGTTGCCACATCGATATCCGTTACCGTGAAGGTGTTGGAGGAGCTTGGGGTTTTAACCTCACCCGAGGCGCAAGCCATAATAGGCGCTGCAGTTGTCGACGATGTGATAGGCCTTGCATTGCTAAGCATTCTACACGCCCTACCTCACAACGCCTTTAACATCGTACAGATACTCGTAGTCCCATTACTAGCCTTCGGGCTTTGGTTTGGTACGGCGATTATATCGAATGCATTGATTGGTAGGCTTTTTCGAACGGTATTGAAGATGCAGTTAGAAGCAGGGATAGAAGCTGTATCCTTTGCTTTAGTCCTTCTTCTCGCATTCCTCGCTCAGATGGTAGGTCTGAGCATGATACTGCTAGCGTATGCATTCGGATTAGGTATCGCGAGCTTTCGTTACGCAGCTAAGAGAGTTGAAGAAAGGCTACGCATACTCACATCGCTTTTCGCCCCGCTCTTCTTTATATATGTTGGCTCAAGACTTGACATAGAGCTTTTGATGAGCTATGAGATATGGGAGCTCATATCGGTTATAGGGATTGTCGTGCTTTTTGGTTTTCTATCAAAGATTGTTGGTTGCTACCTTGCTGCTAGGATTCTAGGCTTCAGTTCCTTTCAGTCGATTGTGATAGGTATTGGTATGGTACCTAGGGCGGAAGTTGCTCTAGTCGCAGCTACCATGAGCTTAGAAATGAAGCTCATAAGTCATAACCTATTCGTTTCAGTACTGGTTCTCGTAACTGTCTCACTCTTCATAGTACCTATCCTCATACCTTTCATATATAGACATGCGCGGAGGATGTAAAGGTCTAAAACTGTTTATAGCTATCCAAAGCTAGTATAATTTTAAGTGCCGCGTAAGGTTGTCTAGTTAAATAAGTCTTACCATAATTTAACTGGTTTAAATAGAGCTCGACATCGCCGTAAGTAAGGTCTCTGATTTGCGAAGTGAAGGGGGTTGTCCATGGAGGTGCGCGCTGTGAAGCAGTTGAGGGGTATGAAGGAAATTGTAACTTCGTGGATCGAATCTAAGCTTAAGGAGAAGGGATTTGAGGTTAAACGTGATGTATTGGTGGAGGGTGAAGGAGTAAGACATCTCATAGATATTATTGCTGAGCTCCGTCCGCTACCTAATGTTACCATAACTTTAGGTGTAATAGTGTTAGACAAGGAGGTTAAGATAGAGGATGTGGAGAAGCTGATGGGTTGGAAGGAAGAGCTTCCACTTACTAAGCTCGTTATAGTACCACTACGCGGTGTTGATAGTTATGCGCATACCCTAGCTGTCAAACACGGAATTGATATCGCGATGCTACCGGAAGATGTTGTCAGGGAGATTGGTTTAGGCAAGGTGTTTACACGTTCACTCTTATGTCGCCATATAGAGCCCGTAGTAAGTGTTGACAAGATATTGGGTAAGATCTCGGAGAAGATTAGACCCTCGATATTTAGGAGAAGCAAAGGTTATGTTGAGAGAATAGCGTTGATGTTTATCCCACTAATCGAAAGTAGGGTGGAGCTAGTTAAGAGCAGTACCGTAACTGGTGAAGTTGAGGTAGTTGAGGGTAGTGCTGTATTTGACGGTATTCACGGGTACATCGTTAGTAGTCGGGATAATGTCATAGATATACGTAAGGAATATGGCAGTTTTGCTGAGGTGCCTTTTGAGGCTATTGAGATAATTAAGGTTCTCTCAGAAGAGCAAACAGTAGAGCTAGGGACGCTTGCTGGCCGTGTAGGTATGGATGTGGATAAGCTCAGACCTTTACTCGAGGTGCTAGCATCGCGTGGTCTTGTGGATATCTATGGCGATCTAGTAGAGTTCAAAGGTTTGAACCTAGATCTCTTCGTAAATGTAGATAATTTGGTGACTAGATACGGTGCTGTAGTTCACGAAGGTGAGCCTGTAGTAAATGAAACCAGGTTTAAAATGGAATTGAGAGTCCCAATATCTAGACTCGAAGAGTTGTTAATGAGTATGCGTGCCAAGGTCATAGACATGAAAATCACTTACTACCCGCTATACATAGCGTTAATAGCTGAGACAAAGAATGAAACTGTGCATGAGAAAGTGGTAGTATATGATGCGCTAAGCGGAAAGGAGGTAGAGGGTCTATCCTCAGTTCTTGCAGAGCCAGGGGTAATAGACAGATTAAAGGAATTGAAAGGGTTTGCCCGCCGTACTAAACGCTAAGTCTCATTTCACCTACATCCCTACGAGCTTCCTAAACTTCTCAACGTACTCCTCAAAACTTCCTACTCTCCTTAGCCATTCACCATATCTATACAATGCCCATACAGCTTTCGCTGCTCTCTCAACCGATAAGTACATAGGTATGCCCATCTTCTCAGCTTTTGATGCTAAGCGCCAGGTGTATTCGCCACCTGTAGCAGCTCCAACTATCGGTATTGGCGTATCTAGTTCGCGGTTTACCTTCTTTACTCTCTCAACAAACTTCTCTACAATAGACTCAGTTATACCGGGAACCATGAAGTACGGTATCCATATAATTGCGTCAATCTCACCACTCCTCATCAGTATTTCGACAGCCTCTATCAAATGCTCATCGCGTGCCGAACCCGTGACATCTACGGGATTGTACGGGCTGGCTATGGGCAGCAATACCCTACGCAATTTCTCTATAGTGCTATCAGAGAGGCGAGGTACCTCAAGACCTAGGTCTATCGCAGCATCCGTAGCCATTACGCCAGATCCTCCACCTACAGTTAGTATGGCTACCCTCTTACCTCGTGCTGGTGGTTGGAGGGCTAGTGCTACTGCCATATCGAATAGGTCTTCCATTCCGTAAGCTCTTATGACACCTGTCTGCTTAAACACGGCATCGTAGATAGCATCGCTACCTGCTAGGCTTCCAGTATGTGAAGCTATGGCTCGTGCACCAGCTTCACTCCTCCCTGATTTCAGAGCTATAACGGGTTTCCTCGGGGTAGTTTTCCTCAAAGCCTCAACAAACCGTCTCCCATTCTCAACCCCCTCTACATACATGGTTATAACTCTGGTATCCTCATCGTCTACGAGATACTCAAGCAGATCGGCTTCATCAACATCAGCTCTGTTCCCAATACTTATGAATTTGCTTATGCCAAGACCTCGCATAGCTGCCCAGTCAAGCACAGCCACACCAAAAGCTCCACTCTGTGAAATGAACGCTATATGGCCCTCGGGTGGGAACCCCATCTTACTTGGGTTAAGAAACGTAGTGTTTACACCGGTCTTCGGCACATACACACCTACGCAGTTTGGTCCTAGAACCCTTATGTTGTACTTTTTCGCTATCTCTATCAACTTCCTTTCTCTCTCTGCTCCCTCGGGCCCTATCTCTCTAAACCCAGCGCTTATGACTATAACCCTTCTAATTCCTTTAAGACCGCATTCTTCAACAACCTTAAGCACCGTATCGGCTGGAACTGAGATCACAGCCAGATCAATATGGTCTGGAACTTCGGAAACTGATTTAAAGCACTTTAGCCCAAGAATTTCATCGGCATAGGGATTTATCGGATATATCTTGCCACGAAACTTAGCCTTCAGGTTTAGCACTATCTGATACCCAGCCTTTGATGGATCTCTAGAAGCTCCAACAACAGCTATTGAACGAGGTGAGAAAAACGGTTCTAACTCTTCTCGAGGCATGTGGTGCCCCAAAGCACTAGTGTCCGCAAGTACATAAGGCTGCCTATAGCCTTTGTCATAGCGCGTTGATATTACCACGGTACGTTCTTTAGGCCTAGAAGATATGCGATAGTGTTAGCCAATACATGGAGTATAGGGGTCAAGAGTATTAGAATGAGTAGTTGGTATGCTGTAAGCGTGCATAGATTGAGCGCTGACGTAAAGGCTATGGCTACTACTAGAAAGGATAGCTGGTCGAGAAGAGGTGCTGGCTTACCAGGGGGTATTCCCAAGCGACGTTTAATGAACGCACCAACACAGTCACCGAGTAGCGCCCCAACACTCAATACGAAACCTCTAAGAATTAGTAATGGCTTGCCACAGAAAAGATATTGGAGGCTCGCTACAACGGTCCCCAAGGCTATGCCAAACAGAAATCCTTCCCAGCTTTTGCTATCACCAAAGACTCTTCTACCATCGATAAACTTCAAACCGAAATCCATGGGATGTCGATGTCTAACGATATGAGATGCTATTACTGGAGCCCCATTAGCAACGTAGGCAGGCAGGATGAACCAGATAGCGTCCAAAATCTGCTTCAGCAAAGAATGCTGAGTCACGGTTACCCCAGACTAATCGTTGTAACAATCAATCTGGTAAAGCT
Source organism: Ignisphaera aggregans (assembly GCA_015662595.1). Lineage (GTDB taxonomy): Archaea > Thermoproteota > Thermoprotei_A > Sulfolobales > Ignisphaeraceae > SZUA-1435. The sequence goes on along the minus strand of DQTV01000029.1, from coordinate 9,855 downwards.
TTTTTGTTTAGCTAAGTAACTGTGCTTGAGCTTGGTGTTAATAATGTCACGAATCGAAATTCGTTGGCATGGAAGGGGTGGTCAGGGAGCAGTTACTGCCGCTGTGATTGTTGCTGAGGCAGCCATAGCTGAAGGCAAGTATGCTCAAGCATATCCAGAGTTCGGCGCTGAACGTCGTGGCGCTCCGGTTAGGGCATACACTCGCGTTGATACGAACCCTATCTACACACGTGCACCGATTAGAAACCCAGACGTTGTAGTAGTCCTAGATCCTAGCCTTCCGAAAGAGCTCTATCTAGAGGGTTTGAAGAGCGGGGGATACCTGATAATCAATACCAAGAAAAGCGTCAAAGAAGTCTATGAGTCCATCGGTCGAAGCGATATTAGAGTCGCTGTCGTAGACGCTACGAGAATTGCTTTAGAAACACTTGGCGTACCGATAGTGAATACAGCTATGGTTGGTGCTCTCGTAAGGGTTGTGCCCATAGCAAGGATAGAGACGATAGAGGAGGTCATAAGAGCTAGCTTCTCTGGACGACTGGCTGAAGCAAACATATCTGCTGTTCGTAGAGCTTATGAGGAGGTTAAGGTGAGCACGTGATGCAGGGTAAGCAGCTTCCTAAGTGGAATGAGATTCCTCCTGGTGGAGCCATACTCGAACCGGGAAACAGCGTTAAGAGACCTACCGGTGACTGGAGGACGTTTAGGCCGATAATAGACAAAGAGAAGTGTGTTAGATGCCTTCTCTGCTGGGTCTACTGCCCCGATGCCGCTATAAAGATCATTGATGAGCCTTACAGAACTGCTAGTGGTAAAGAGTGGAAGTTCAGTGTTGAGGTAGACTACACGTTCTGTAAAGGGTGTGGCATATGTGTAGAGGAGTGTCCCGTAAAAGCAATAGAGTTTGTTGAGGAGGTGAAGTAGGTATGCAGGAAGTTAAATGGCGAAGACTTCCTCTAAACTCTAACTATGCTGTAGCATACGCCGTTAAGGACTGCGATGTAGATGTTATCGCTGCATATCCAATAACGCCCCAGACTACTGTTGTTGAGAAGCTGTCAGAGTTCATAGCCAATGGCGAGCTCGACGCTGAGATGATACACGTAGAGAGTGAACACAGTGCATTGAGCGCTGCTATAGGTGCAGCTGCTGTTGGTGCAAGAACATTCACAGCAACAGCTGCTCAGGGATTAGAGCTTATGCATGAGATGCTTCACATAGCCTCTGGGCTAAGGCTCCCGATAGTGATGACGATAGCGACCAGAGCCCTTTCAGCTCCCATAAGCATCTGGTGTGATTACAGCGATCTGATGAATACACGTGATGCGTCATGGATAACGTTGATAGCCTCGTCAGCACAGGAAGTGTATGATAGCGTTATTCAAGCATATCGTATAGCCGAGGACCCAAGGGTGCTACTTCCTGTAATGGTTGCTTACGACGGGTTTATAATGAGTCATACCTATGAGCCTGTCTATGTAGCTGAGAATCCTGAGGTCATAAGGGAGTTCGTACCACGTAGAAAAACGTGGTTAACGCTTGATCCGGACAAGCCTATAACTCTCGGCCCTATAGCTAATCCGGACTGGTACTACGAGATTAAGTATCAACAAGTTGTAGCAATGGAAGAGGCGTACAAGGTGATTAAGGAAGTTGATGAGGAGTTTGGGCGTAGGTTTGGCAGAAGCTACGGTGTAATAGAAAAGTATAGGATTGAGGATGCAGACATAGTACTTCTAACATATGGAGGGCTCTTTGGAACGGTTAGAGAGGCCATAGATGCTATGCGAAAGCGTGGTATCAATGTAGGGGGGTTAAGGCTTCGTTTATGGCGTCCATTCCCAGCCGAAGAGATTATAGAGAGCGTGAAGGGTAAGAAGCTCGTAATCGTCCTTGATAGAGCAATAAGCTATGGTGCAAGAATTGCTGGGCCTGTAGCCCTCGAGCTCATGTCTACGATGTACAGAATGTCTGAGAAACCAGAGGTGCTCAGCGTTGTTGTTGGAATTGGCCAGCGTACAGTCACGGAGGAGGATATTGCGGAGATCACAGCCCTTGGAATGAAGTACCTAGAGGAAAAGAGAGTGCCGAACCAGACAATTTATTGGGGTGTCCGAGCATGAGTCAGAGCGCTACCTCTAGGCCTGTCTATAGAAGCCCCTTCGATTTACCAAGGGAAGAGTATCTAGCGCCAGGACATAGCCTTTGCGCCGGTTGTGTTGCAGGTATGATAGTAAGGCATCTACTGAAGGTTGCCGGTCCCAACACCATAGTCGTTACAGCTACCGGATGTGTAGAAGTATCTACAACGTTGTACCCATACACCTCCTGGAGAATTCCGTGGATTCATGTTGCGTTCGAAAATGCGGCTTCCGTTGCGAGTGGAATCGAGGCCGCGATTAAGGTACTACAGAGAAAGGGCGTAATAGACCCGAATAAGAGAATAAACGTCATAGCTTTGGCTGGTGATGGAGGTACTTACGACATTGGTTTCCAAGCTCTAAGCGGATTGCTAGAGCGTGGACATAAAGTACTCTACGTACTCTACGATAACGAGGCGTATATGAATACTGGTATTCAGAGGAGTGGCGGTACACCACTCTTTGCATGGACTACGACAACCCCCGTAGGTAAGGTATGGAAAGGGAAATGGCAGCAGAAGAAACCTATAGCAGAGATTGTAGCAGCTCATAGAATACCCTATGTCGCTACCGCTAACCCTGCATACTTCATAGACATGGTCAACAAGTTCCGAAAAGGACTAGAAGTAGATGGCCCTGCATTCATACACGTTATTCAGCCCTGTCCGACGGGATGGCGTTTCGATCCGAGGTATTCAATCAAGGTGGCTAAGTTAGCTACGGAGACAGCTATGTGGATTAACTGGGAGATAGAGAATGGTGAGTTTAGAGTGACGGTACCAGTGCCTAAGAGAAAGCATGTAAAGCACTATCTGAGGATGCAGGGTAGATTCCGCCACTTAACGGATAAGGAGATTGAGGAGATACAGCGCTTCATAGACCGGGAAGTTGAATACATAAACAAACGCTTAGGAAAGGAGGTAATAGGGCCTCTTGTAGAGTAGTGAGAGCATCCTTATTCAATGACTTCAATATTTTTACAGAGCACATAGAGTCGGGAATATCCTGAGTTCTTCTACCCCTGAGGACGAGAGAAAGGAAGAGTTGATAGATATAATCACATCTAATAACATGGTTGAAGACTTTGTAAAGTGGTTGAGGCGTGTAAAGGGGATTAATACCTCAGACCCCATCTCGTTAAAGGATATGGACTACAATTTACTGCTCGAATACGTACAGTCTAAAGGATTGATAGCTGGTGATGAGGCGATATTGGATCTGATGAACCAGGACGACACCTCATTGAAGCTTGAGGAGATAGATATGCATCGCAAACTCACAAAGCCAAAGAAGATTAGGCAGGAGAGATGGTTCGTAATACGCGGCTGTATACTTAGCTAAGCCTCGTTTCTGAGTTATTCATCTTCATAATGCTGGTGGACTATAGGCTTAATCAGCGCTTTGATAAGCCAAGCTCTATTCAACTCTATACGTGTATTCACCCGTTTACTACTGTTTATGTACGTATCTTACGATAGATCGTGCACCCTCCTTATAGACCTCAAGTACGTTGTCAGCTATGTCGATAACCTCAATATCGTGAGTAACAACGATCACCTGTGGTAACTTTTCTGAAATACGTTTGATTAGATCGAAGAGTGTACGTCTTCGTTCAGCATCTAGATGGGCTGTAGGCTCGTCTAGAATGAAGAACCCTGGCATTCTTCCTAGTATAGCGTATGCTAAGGCCATTCTCAAGGCGGTTGCAATAGCGGTCTTCTCACCACCACTCACATTTCGAATATCGATCTCTCCAAGAGGGCTCCAAACTGAAATATCGAAGTCCGTAGATATAGATATCCTGAGATCTAGACCCATACCCTTCAATACCATATTTGCATAGCGCTCAATCAGCTCCCTAGCTAACGATGTTAGCTGTTTTGCTAATATTCCATCGCGGCCCAGTACTGTCTCCGTTAAGTACTCTAATGCTTTAGCGATACGGGACGACTTTTCCAAATCCTTATACTCAATTTCAAGTTCCTTCAACTCCTTCTCAATTTCTGACTTCTGCTGTAGTAGATCAACGCGTTTCTGAGCTAGCGAGGACACTGTACGCTCAACATCAATTAGTGAAGCATTTACATGGTGTATCTTCTCCTCAATCATCGAGTATGTTACAGACTCTGGATCTACTCCAAGTGCACGAAGCCTACTACGAAGTAACTCAGCTTCCTTCAACACCTCGTCCACGTTTTTATACATAAGCTCGCTATACAGAGCTCTTCTACGCTCTTGAAGAACAGCAATTCTACCCTCCACACTCTCTAGCTGTTGATGTACACATTTAAGACCTGCAAGGCAGCCTCGCTCATCATCAAAGCACTGTGCGAATATCGAGATTTTTGAAACTTGTTCACATAGCCTATTAGCTTCAGCTATTCGCGGTCTGAGCTGAGATGCTAACTGCTCTATTTGCTGACGATAAAGCTCAATCTTTGAGTCCACGTCTATACGTAAACGCTCAAGCGTTTTTAGTTCATTCAATGCTTTTTCAAGCTCTTGTTCAATCCGATTAATATTTCTAAGCTCATTGCCTCCATTCACGATCTTCATCTCTAACTCTTTCTCAAGTTTACGCTTTAGCTCAGTATCCAAAGGCCTTCCACACACAGGACAAGAAGCACTCTCTTGGATTATTTTAGAAGCCTCGAGAGCCATACGTGTTTCAGCTTCAATACGGTGTTTTTTAGCTCGTAAGTTCTCTAACTCACTTCTCAGCATCTCAACTATCTTCTCAACATCCTCAACATTCTCATCAAGTTTAGCTATGGTACAGAGCTTTGATACTCTTTCCACTACCCTACGAATATCCTCAAGTATCTGTGTGCGTTTCTCATTAAGTTTTTCAAGAGCTCGTTTAATCTGATTCAACTCTTGTAGCTGTGTCAATAGCGATGATGGGTCTATGGAGCGTATACCAGCCGCGTACTTAATAGCCTCCTCAAGCTTCCGCAATTCGTTCTCTATTTCAGTAAGCTCACGTGCCTTCTTCTCTAATTCTCGTATATTAGCATATTCGAATAATAGCTTGTGAAGTAATTTAAGACGTTCTAGCTCAGCTTCCAAATTCTTTTTCCTCTCCTCTAACTCTCGCAACTCCTGCTCAATCCTATTCAATTCTCTGTCTATAGCGTCCAACCTCCGCTTCCTTCGATCGATTTCCGTGCGAATTACCTCGAGTTTTGCAGCCTCTTGAAGATACTTTCTTAGATAAGGTCGTAGTACCTCCCTAGCCTTCTCGAGATCGTGTAGTCCAAGCAGCTTTAATATCAAATCCTTTCGCTCTGCCGGTCTTAGATCTAGGAGCTTGGTTAGCTCATCTTGTCTCGATATTATGGTGTACCGAATTGTCTCAGGACTTGGCACTCCAAAAAGCCGAAGTATATGCTCAACAACATTGTCAACGCCTGTAGCTACTAGCTTTACCTTACGTCCATCTCTATCCAGTTGGTATAGCTGTGCATCTTCAGCACGTAGAGTACTTATAACTCTTCGAACTCTATATGTTTGTCCACCAATGTCGATATCTACCTCAATTTCACCCTCAGTAGCACCGCGTCTAATGATATCCCTCTTGCTCTTTCCTCGAATTACTGTACGTGTGCCACGTGCAAATAGAGCATAGACTATCGCATCTACGATTGTTGATTTGCCAGCACCGTTCGGCCCGACTATGGCGGTGAGACCTGTTTGAAACTCTATCTCGCTAACCTCATGTGATAGTATGTTCCGAAGCTTCACACGCCTAATTAGTATTGTTCTACTCATTTCTCTCGCCTTAGAAAACTTATTAGACTTGAGCTCTTGGTAGAGGGCTGCAAAGACGTACTACCACTACTGCTTGTTCTTACCGTTGTTACGGTGTGAGTGTGAGATGCCATCATCTCTAGGCTTCTAAGAAGATCCTCGTTGTTTATCAGCATTTCAACAAGCTTCTTAGCGGTTATATCGCTCGGATCTTGGATCAGCTCCAGCACCATATCTACCAAGGGCTCCATCTTTAGAATTGACCTTAGAGCTGCTCGTAAATCAAGCTTATCCACATCTCTGGATAGGTATTGCGTAGACTCGAATCGTTTCTTATCGCTTTCGCTCTCCACACCTTCTATTGTGTAATATTCAATAAGACCCTGCTTAACGAGCTTATCAAACTCTCTGTACGCTAACTGAGTGATCTGGCTCTTAATGGTCACCACTATCATAGGCTTCTTAAGACCTTGTGCAAGTATAGACCTAGCACGTCTACTCACATCCTCTATAGCCTGTGCTAATGATTGATACTCACCTATTATCCAAGGCCTTACGCTACTAAGTTTAATTAGCTGGATTTGAGCTTCATCACCACTCAGATCAGCTAACACAACATACTTTCCAGCTTCACTATACTCATCACGTCTCAAAGTCTCTGTAGCTCCAGAGTAAACTATCGGTGTACCAGTGGGGTGTCGAAGGATTCTATGTTCGTGGTAATCGCCAAGAGCTACGTACTTAAAGTTAGCGATATCGTTTACTGAAGCATCGTGTACTGGCAAGCCTAACTCCTTGAGTAGTAGATGTGCTACCAGGATGGAGTTGGCAATCGATGGTTTTATTAAGGAGATCCTATCTCTACACCCATAGGGTACCAATACAAGCTCATACTCCTTGCCATTAACTGTGATCACGCTTCTAATAACATCGTTTATAGCAACGATATCAGCCACACCTGTCTCTGCAAGAAATGTTAGTGGAGAAACGCTATACCTCTTAGGCATATCATGTTGTCCAGCTATTACAACTACTCTTATCCCGGAATCTCGTAATCGTTTCAGCTGTTTGTATGCTACGATATAAGCCTCTGGAGGTGGATGAGCACGATCAAAGAAATCCCCTGCATGTATGTAAATGTCTACATGTTCACGTATAGCGATATCCACAGTCTCCTTGAACGCTTCGAGAATATCTCGGAACCTGAACGGTAGACCCCCCGGGATTGCGCCTAGATGCGTATCGCTAACATGTAGTACCAACATCTATACCAACCCATGTGAGCAGAGCTGTGCAGCATCAACCTACCTCTCCTAATTGCAGAGACGTTTAAGAGGAGTACCTCAAGAACTGATCAACTTCTAAAGTAAGTCCTTCAAATCGTTGTAAGCCGCTGTATGTAGTTCGATAGAGCGCTTACCGATCTCGTACTCCTCAGCCAGATTTCTCCATAGTTTGGCAATGTTAGGTGAAGCACCGCTGCGCTTACCGATATGCTTATCTATCTTTACGAAGGCTGGGAATCTACCGATCCACTCACCAAGAATGATAGCCTCTCCCGTATCCATAGAGCTAAGCGATTTGGCCAAGTCATCGGTGAGCATATCTGAAGCGTTCATTATCGCTTGCTGATCAGCTTCCTGTACAAGCTTCATAAACACAAAGTTCTGTATCTGGCTTACAGTGTTTGTGTCGATGTTACGCGGTCTTTGTGAAACTATTATTAGCGAAATACCAAACTTCCTACCTTCGCGAGACAGCCGTTCAATCGACCTACGAGAACTAGTTTCACGAGAGGTAGAGAGGAATAAATGTGCTTCCTCTATGACCAGAACTACAGGTCTTGGCCTACCTATAGCTGCACTATGCTTAGCAAACCATAGAAGCTCGTCAGCTATGACCTTGAGCATATAGTCTCGCTGTTCATCGTCTAGAGCGGAGGCATTAAGCACAACTATAGTACGAGGCTCCAAGAGCTCTATAGGGGATGGCGAGGTAAAGCTAACGTTTGCAAATTCAAAGAACTCCTCGACTTTCATAATCGCTGCTTCACGACTCCTCTCACTTACAGCATCGCTTCTGTACCTTTCAATAGTTCTCAATACACACCGCTTATACAGCTCAGTGAGAGATCTATCAATGTCTTGCGACATTGGCTCTCCAAATCTTTCATCATCCAGTTGTTGTGACGAGGTGGAAGAACCTAGTCTCCTCCTCAACTCCTCTATAGCTGAAGTAGTCGCTCCGTACTTGCTAAGCACACTTTCAAACAGTTTCTGAGCTTCCCTAAGCGCTCGCAATACTAGACGACGCTGAACGGTTGCGCTACCTTCAGGCACGATCATCTTCGCTAATATGTTTGGCGATATGCGTAGTGGATTGATGTAAAGGTCTACAACCTTTATCTTGATATTTGGATCCAGAGGCTGCAATGCCGTATACTCGCCATGTACATCGTATACTATTATCATGCCTCCAAGTTTTGCTACTCGGTCAATTACTATAGCAACAGTGTTACTCTTTCCGGAACCTGTAGTCCCAGTTACAAACAGATGCTTCACAAGCGCATTTACATCCACATACACTGTGACATCAGGTCGCCCAACTAGATGTCCTATCGGTATCGAGCTTTCACCCTTTCTACTGAATAGTAGTTCCAGGGTGTTACTGGGAGCTAGGTATACATTGGCGTTAGGTGGTGGTGGTATACGAGGTGTTGAGATGGTGTTCCCCACTATATCTGCAAAGACTCTGATGAACGAGCTTCCATATTGTGCTAGTTGCTGTTCGAATTCAGTGTAGAGCTCCTCGCTTTCTAAAGTTGCTGCACCGCTTACCGGTATAGCCCTCCGATACTTTGTTGAGCTCACAACTCCTATGAGACAGTGTTTAACGTTCTCATTAGTTATTGGATCCACCTCGTTAAACGGTATCGATACGTACGTACCTAATGGTAGAGGTCTTCTCGATACTACTTCAACGTAGTCTGGTCTTGAAACGTTTCCAACCTTTCCAAGCACTATATCCGAAACACAGAGCATTACCTAATCAACCCGTCTCCATTGATAAGTCTAGCGCTTTAACCTTCGTAATTAGGATAGAGGCTCGAAAAGGTGTTGACTATAGATCGTGGTTTCAACTAGTAACATCCTTCCATACCCCTTCTAAGACTCTATACTCTCGTTATCAAGGAGTAGAGACAGTATTTGACGACGCCTCTTCGATTCAAACTCTTCAAATGTATCCTTAACTACTATCTCATATAGTCTTGCCTCTTTACCAGGAGCTGGTCTTAGCAATCTCCCAAGACGCTGAATAAACTGTCTCCTAGAGCTTGTCCCAGCGACTATTATCCCGACATTTGCATCGGGTATATCTATCCCCTCATCACCAACAGTTGTCAATACAAGTACTCTTATATCTCCATTCCTAAACATTGCTAATCTACGCTTTCTAGCGCTCTCATCCAGTTCGCCCGTAATGTAGTAAGCCCCTATGTACTCGGCAATGCGTTTAGCCTGATCAACGTACTGTGTAAAAATCAGGATCTTACTATCTCGGCTAAGTTCGTAGTTAACAATCTTTTTAACCGCCTCTAGCTTCTCAGCTGCGTTATGAACCAGCTGTCTTAGCTCGCTCCTTATCCGTATAGCCTCGATAGCCTTAGTATCTCCATGCTTAGCGAGTGTAAGTAGTTCTTCAAATGTGCGACCAGCTGCAAGCTTTTTGTATTCCTCTAAGAGCCTTCTATACCTAAGCTTTTCATCAGGAGTTAGAGAGACCTTAACCGTTATTATCTTGAACGGAGCGAGATAGCCCTCGTCAGCAAGTGCAGTAGCCGACTTATGATACACAAGCCCGCCCATGAGAGCAAATAGCTCTGTGTGCTTACCATCCTCCCGGACTACTGTTGCTGAAAGCGCCATTCTGTAGTGAGCTATAGCGTTCTCAGCTATGTGCTTGA
>DQTV01000124.1 GCA_015662595.1 Ignisphaera aggregans | reverse complement strand
TGATGCCAACAGTGTAGAATTGCCATCATCGCCCCTCTACGCTTACCACCCTCCTTAATGACGTCTGCTAGGGTGTCGAAGAGCTTCATAAAGCTTACAGGTCCACTACTACGTCCACCGGTACCAGAGACAATGTCCCCTCTGGGTCGGAGCCTAGAGAAGTCGTAGCCTACCCCAGCACCGGTTTTCATGATGAGAGCCGCTATCTTAGCAGCTTCGAGAATGGAAGCTGTGTCGTCCTCTATGGGAATAACGAAACACGCAGCTAGTTGATGTCTACGGGTAGCAGCGTTCATTAGCGTTGGCGAGTTTGGAAAGAACCTCCTACTAGCCATGAGGTTAAAGAACTTTGTAGCCCATGTACGCGCATCACCACCATACCTGGTCTCGGCAAGTGCAACAAACATCGCTACTCTCCAAAGCATCTCATTAGGAGTTTCTCGCACTCTACCACTCTCATCACGAAGCAAGTACCTTGAGTAGAGTAACCTAAGCGCTTGATAACTAGCATCAGACTCAAAGTATTCAAGCTTCTTAAGCTCCTTACCACACTCCGAATATATCCTCAACAGTATGAGGGCCTTAGCAAAGCGCTCCCATCTCTCATCAGCTATACCACGCAGCAACGCTGCGTGTTCATACGCATCTAGTACCGAACGCTCATCACCTTTACGACTAGCTAAGCTCTTCTCTACTTCATGCATCAAATCCTCTAGCTCACTCTGATCAATTCCAGCTAATCTAGCAGCCGTTAGCAACAGCTCCTTCATGATCGTGACACTCCTTTCTCTATTAGAGCTAAACTAGGATTAATATACCTGATGAAATAGCTGAGATTTGGTAACACAGCGTCCAACCTTTCATCCCAGCCTTTAACCTATGGATGTAGCTTAGAGATGCTAAACCCCTTGCTACAGATCGAGGCCCTATTCAACGTCCACACCGATACTGTGAATCGACACGCATATTCCCTACTCCACCCAAATCTTATGGTAGAATCGGTACCTGTATTGAGTACTGTATGGTGTAGATGCTTTGCAGTTGAGAGACGCTGTCAACGTATTTAGAAAGCTCGTTGAAGCACGTGGACATGTCAAGCCTATGTATAGCGAGTACCATGTGCTTAAAGCCTTGCTAGTCATTGAACGTAGAGAGCCCATAGGTCGACACGCATTATCTAGAGAGTTAAGGCTTGGAATTGCATCAACACGAACATTATTGAGAAGGTTGAGAGAAGTCGGGATAGTCGGAGTTGATCCCGTTGCTGGATGCTTCCTCACTGAGTATGGTAGGGAGATCGTATCGTCGATACGTAAGATGGTTAAGCGTATAGAGCGTGTATCACAGCATATAGGACAGGATCTAGCTCTCGATACTGAAGCCTATGCAGCTCTCATAGCTCCACAGCTTGTGGAAAACTATAGCGTTATAGAGCTTCGCGATCTATTTGTGAGGTGTGGAGCAAGCGCAGCTCTAGTAATACGCGTACGTAATGGGATAGCAGCTCTACTACCTGACTACGTCGCTAACGAATACTCCTTGAAATCTCTTCAAATAATTCGAAAAGCTTTAAGCGCTGATGAGGGAGACTACATCGTTGTTACTTACGCCTCCACAGAGCCTCAGGCTGAGGAAGCTCTTTACAAAGGCTTAACAACACTGTTATTAAGGTATTGGAGTTCCGGAGGTTGTTGAGAAGCCCTTACCACCCAAGTCTTCACAGCTCCTAGCTAGAGGATCAGAAAGGCGAGGGCCTTGAGCCTCCTACTCCGTCAATGCAAATACGTTATATCACCGCTTTCTCTTCACGAGATCGCTGTGTATGGTGAACGCGATATACTGATTGAGAATGGGGTGATTGAGTGTTTTGCAAAACACTGTGATGCTCCTCGAGGTATCGACATCATCGACTGTCGAGAATTTATAGCCATGCCAGCTCTGGGGAACGCACATACACACGCTGCTATGGTTGCTCTACGTGGCTACGCTGATGACTACGAGCTTTTTGAATGGCTTGAAAGGGTGTGGCAAGCTGAAAAGCTGTTGAGTAGAGATGTGGTATACTTTGCTACGCTTATCGGCTGTATAGAGATGGCTATGAGTGGCATAGGAGCATTTCAAGACATGTACTTCTTTCCGGATGAGGTTGTGAGAGCTGCGTTAAAGATAGGTCTGCGAGTAAGAACGGGTCCCATAGTCGGTATTGATAATCTCGATATGAAGCGATGGAAGGCTCTCGAGTCTTCAAGTAATGGGATGTTTAACACGGTGATAAACCTTCACTCACTGTATGGTGTAGACATGGATTTGATAGAGAAGGCGTTTGAGCTCTCTAAAACGCACTCAATAGATATCCACATGCATATATCTGAAACTCGGAGAGAGGTTTTTGAAGTAAAGAGGCGCTTTGGTAAGCTACCGATAGAATTCCTGGAAAGCAGGGGATGGCTAAGCCCAAGGCTTATAGCTGTGCATCTGAACTGGGTAACGACCTGGGAACTAGACTACATTGCACGAGCTAAGGTTAGGGTTGTAGTAAATCCAACAAGTGGGGCAAAGCTTGCTGTAGGAGGTTTTGCCCCACTACGAGAGATGTTGGAGCGCGGTATCGATGTTGGTCTGGGCACCGATGGTGCATGCAGTTCCAATAGACTTAGCATCCTTCGTGAGATGCGGATGTTAGTCCTGCTATATCGACACAACTATTGGGATACGTGGATAAGGGCTTCACATGCACTATACATAGCGACGAGGGGTAGCTATGGTGTTATGAAGATTCGTGGCGGTGTTATAGAGCCCGGTGCCGTAGGCGATATAGTGTTGATAGATCTGAAGACACCGTGGCTCTACCCCACTACGCCTACAAGACTAGTAAGCCACATAGTCTACGCCTTAGAGCAGTCTAACATACGATACACAATAGTGAACGGGCGAGTAGTGTGGTCTCCTGAAACCTCTGAAAACCTTGTAAAGCTATTTCTAGAGGCTACAAAACATATCGATAGGTATATCGATAAAATCGAGGAATTGAGGGAAGACGTAAGGAAAGGAGAAGCCAGGAGTTTCACTATACCAAAGCCTCGGGGTGAGCAAGACTGTCCTCAAGCTGGATGAGGCGCTTAGTAATTAGTGGGATAGGAGATGTCTTGTGGTGCCGCGGCCGGGATTTGAACCCGGGTCACGGGCTCGAAAGGCCCGCATACTTGACCGGGCTATACTACCGCGGCACCGCTTTGATTATGAAGCTATCAGAGGTCTTTAAGCTTTACCTCGATTCCCCACCTTCTCTATAAGCTTGATAAGCCTTCTAACTACCTCATCTCCATACTTTGTATGGAGGTTTAATACCTTCGACGCCTCTTCCAAATTCCCTAACTCCTTGCTAAGGTTTCTAAGCGTCTCTCCTAGCTCCCATGGAAATACTATCCACTTATCGGTCTGCTCTACATAGTAGTCGGGCATGGTTATGGACCAGGGTTTGAAGAATAATGTTGCAGTTCTAACCTCTTTAGCTCCATGTAGTCGAACAAGGTCCATAGCTACCTGCAACGTTCGTCCACTATCAGCCACATCGTCAACTATAAGCGTCTTCTTATCCCTAAGATCGATGGTTATTGGGTGTATCACTATGGGCCTCTCTGCTTTCTCCATAATACCTTTGTAAAACTTTATCTCGAGAGTGGCTATGGTTTCAAGGTCTAGGATATCGCATACTAGCTTAGCTACGAAGTATCCGCCACGAAGAATAGCGACCACAACATCCGGCATATAGCCAGAGAGCTGAATCTGATGAGCGAGAGCTATCGTCAGCTCCATAAACTTGTTCCAGTCAATCACTAGAAACTTTTCCTGCATATCCATCATTTAAGATAACTCCCGATCCACTTTAAATAACTATCGCATTCACGAACACCTATAACTAAGCGTAGCTTACCACTTTCTAGTTCCTGTAACAAGGCGCGAATAGCAAATGTACCCCCAAAGAACATGGGTATGCTAAACACACTCTCATACGCTAGTACCTCCACCTCCTCTTCCACATCAACACCATCAACTGAGAGAAGCCGTGCTTTGAAGTACGCTGGGTACATAACTGTACCTACATCACCAGGCTCTTTAGCTATGACGACATGCGCACAACGCTGTGCCCTAACTCCACGCTCCATAGGTACAGGCTCATCATGTGTGTAGACCAACGTCACCTCATAGCCACGATATAAACCTCTTCGCGGAATCGAGTAGACGGCTTTAGCTAAGTCCTTCGATATACCATGAGTCTTAACTAGATTTTCGACAATGCGATTCATTCTATCATCGTCTATCCGCTCAATCAACTCCGATCTCATCAACGTGGTTATTACTTGCTCAACACATCTTCTGCCATAGATAACTATATCGATATCGGAGTACTTAACGTTGTGAATACCAAACATTATCGAGCCTGTAACCCCCACACACCCGATATCGACATTGCATTTCATGACTATATCTGCTACAAGCTCCGCTGCTGTACATTCAAGAGAGTCGCTACAGTGATGTAGAAGTTCATAAGCTTTCTCTCGAGGGTCTACTACAAACCATACTCTATCGCGTGGTACAATAGGTATGCTACTCATAGTCACATCGTCGAACCCCAGCGCCATTGTACGTGAGGCTGACCATACGCTTTTAACACTATAAAACCGTAGAACTCTATCGTAGTATATCCCTGCTCTACTTCTCCAAATGGTTTGCTTATCTGTAGGCACGTACTTTAGATACGCTATAAAGCCATTTGGTGGATGGTTAGCTCCTACAGCTATGTAGAGACGTAGTTCTCGATCAACAATGCCAAAGTGATCAAGCACTGCATACTCCACGGGAGTACCCTCCTAGTACAGCTTAACTACCCCGCGTTAACACTATGAACGGAGTTGAGGTGCGAGTATGTCAGGGCCTATGAGAGGCTTTACGCAGACGCTAGTCCTGGGCAACAAACCTCTACGCTCATACCTTCTCGACATAATAGTCAGCTTCAATCAGGGTATAGAGGTTGTTGAGATCATGGCTAAGGGTAAGAATATTTCGCGAGCTGTAACGCTATACAATATGCTGCTTGATAGGCTAGGCGATAGTCTTTCTTTAGACCATATCGAGATCGGTAGTCTATTAGAGCGTGGAAGAAGGGTATCGTATATAAAGATAAGGGTTAGGAAGACCTAGTCTACGATGTTCGCTACACTGCTACCCCCAGGTCGGTTAGGAGGCTTTCAAGGGGTTTAGTTTCAGCTACATGCATTATCTTATCTATCCGCCTCTCTAACTCCGCCAAAAACTCATAGAGACTCTTCCTACCCATCTCGATATCGTCCATAGACTCTTCCAACTCTCGTGTGACATGCTCACCAACTAAGTCTAGAAATAGATTGCGTATCACTTCGCTGATAGCTATGCCAAGCTTTGTGGGTATGGCTGCCTTACGCTTCTTACTAAGGACTATGTAGCCATGCCTCACATTGTTGTCTATAGCCTTGGCGTAGGTGCTTGGCCTACCTATACCTCTATCCTTAAGCATCTTGACGAGATCTGCCGAGGTGTAGAGTCTGATCTGCGCTGATCTGACTACCTTAACGCTATCAGGAATAACGTATCTCTTCCTAAGAGCTTCAGCTAGTTCAGGATAGAGCTTGGGTGGATATATCGATGCAAATCCCGGTGTCTCGATACTTGTAGGTGCTTCTAGCTCTACAACATATGGACCTATCCTCAGCCTGGCCTTTACAAACCTTATTCGTGAGCTCCTCATCTGACTAGCAAGAAACCTCCTGAATATCAGATCGTATACCCTTAGATGCAGATCTCCTATTCGAGTAACCACACCCAGATCTCCACGTACTATAGCCTCCCTAACCTCCTCAGCATCGAGAGGCATAGTGGGTCTGATAGCCTCGTGAGCATCCTCAGCACGTTTATCTTCTAAGACCCAGCTTCTTGGAGTGTAGAGATGTCCTAGTCCACGCTTTTCAAGAGCTTCACGAGCTATAGCCATTCCCACACTCGATACTCGTGTACTGTCCGTTCTGTGATACGTTATTAGACCAGCTTCAAAAAGAGCTTGAGCTATCGACATCGTGCGCGAGGCTGAGAGCCCCAGAACACGGCCAGCCTCATACAGTAGCTCATCTGTTGTGAATGGCGGTGGTGGGCTGATCTCCTTCGACTCCTCACTAAGCTCTAGAACCTCAACACCTATACGCTGAATACTCTCAGCAAGCTCCTCTGCCACCTTACGATGCTCAGGGTCTTTACCTATGAATACCTTAATTCTGTAGCCCTTTATGGTCAGCACGATGCTATACCCAATACTATTCCTGTACTCTCTGTACCTATCGACTACCCATAGCAGTACCGGACTCTGGACTCTGCCAGCGCCTAGCCATGGTCTATTCAGCGTTCGCTGTAACCACATACTAACTTCGAAGCCTATCCACCGATCAGCTACTCTCCTAGCAATCTGAGCCGCAACGCGCATAACGTTGATGTCCCTAGGCTTTTTAAGCGCCTCTATGACAGCCCTTCGCGTTACCTCATGGAACTCTATCCTCTTTATGTTTCTGTTGTAAGGCATTAAGAGAGTTGCAAGATCGAAAGCTATCTTCTCTCCTTCGGTATCTGGATCCGTGCCTATAAGCACCCGATCCGCATCGAGTGAAAGCTTCTTTAACGCATTGAACGTCCTGAAACTCTGATATACGTTACCTGATCCACAGTATGGACACGTATCGTATACTCCTACATGCTGAGAACCGCATGAGCGACACTTAGTTATAAAGTCGTAGATGGGGATGTACTTACCATTCTCAATTCTCACACCATAGACACCCTCATCTGTTACCAGATCAACTATATGTCCAAGCGAGGCAGCTATAGAAGCGACGTACACTCGAACCTCATCTACGGGTATGACGGTCTCGTAGACTATGGTCTCTCCAACACTTCTCCTAGCCGGTTTACCAAACATACTAGCTATTGTTTTAGCTTTAGTTGGCGACTCCACAATGATAAGGGCTGTCTCTATAAATCTCCTTATGTCATGACCTCCAACACCTTGACGAGACGTCTCAATACGCTTAGCATAGAGATCTAGTTCAGACTGGTTATAAGGTCTAAACTCAAGTCCTGTGATAAATTTACGCAATCTTGTTTCGAGCATCGCTATGAGCTCAGCATGCTCTTCAAACACTATGGAGACTCCAAACGTTTTTGAGCCATTGAGAAGTCTTGAGCTTCTTCCACTAGCTTGGATATAAGTGTAAGGATCGGGCTTTAACACCAACGCTTTACCGTTCTCAATGACTATTAGAGCGAAACCGTTGATAGTAATCTTCTTTCTCAGCTTCAAGATCTCGAGAAGCTTCGCATACGTAGTATCGATGATGTTTAGCAGTAGCTCGATACGATCTTTTAACTGCTCTGGAGCTGATGAGGGCTCTCTAAGCCATTTAGAATATGCTGCTAGCATAGCTGGTGTGCTCCTCTCTATCACTTCTACAACCTTGGATATCAGGTCATCAACATCCACACCCTGCTTTTTAAGCTCTCTAAGTACTGAGTACAGGAATCTGATGTTGTAAAGACTCGACTTAAGATCCTTGACTATACGTGGCACTCCCACAAACACTGTAAACCTGACCCTCAGCGGCTCATCGAAACCCCTAACAATAACTCCGTAATACGAAGCTGTTCCGATAAGTACATCCAGTTCACCACGTCTAAACTTATCAACAGCTCGGGTACCGCTCTTAGCTACAGCTACACGAATACCGTTATTCTCAAGAACTCTACACACCTTCTCCACTAACTCTTTACCGCTTCCCGGAGCCACAAACACTATTCCACTACCAAGCTTACGAACTATCGTAGGCAAAGCGCTCTCAAGCTCTTCAAGAGGTGCATAGGTATCAACTACGTTTCTCCAATACTCGAAGAGCGCACCACCCTCAAATCCTAGTAACTCCCTTAGCACTAGAGACTTCAACCCCTTTACTCTACCCGTTGCCGAGGCCACAACAAGCTGGGATCTCCTTCTACAAATCCTGTTCTTCAGCTGCGCCTCCAGCTCTAGAACCTCAGTACGAAGCTCCTCAACTCTATCGGAAGCCATTGTAAGTTTTGCTATGGAGAGATTCTGTCTAAGCTTAACTAACCTAGTTGCAAGCTCTATGTCCTCATCATCAAAGCCGAGAAGTTTCAATATGCGTTCCACATTCTTGGAATTCCTCATTAGCGCATCAAGATCGTCAGCTATTACAAGATCTATCCTATGTACGCTAATGAGGTCGTAGTTTCTCGATAAGAACGATGCTGAGGTTATCAAGATATCGAAGTCTCCACGAAGTATCGCCTCTTTGAGGCTCTTTGCATTTCTAGATGCAGAGTCATAGAATAGCAGTCTAACCTCCTCTATCAAGTACCCTCGCGTACGAAGCTTCTCGAGATAGCATAGAATTCTTTCGTAGAACTGTTTAGCAATCTCACGAGTTGGGGTGAGTATATACACTTTCCATCCGTATACTAGAGCTCTGTACAGAGCGTATACAGCAAGTAGCGTTGATTTACCTATTCCTGTAGGCGCAATCATAGCAAAGCTCTCACCAGAGACAAGGCGTTTTATCCAGTGTCTCTGGAGAGACCATGGATCGTGGTCTACCAGCTCACGGAAGAACCTCACAAGCTCATCGACTTCTCGACGCCATACCTCCAAAGCAAGCTCTTCAACTCTATCGCGAACTCTAATCTCAGCACAGGAGATGCACATACCGAACTCTCTTAGGTGTGATGCCCTTGAAGCGCCTCTGCATACTGGACATGAATGGCGATACACCGCCTCTAGCACAAGGTACCCCAGATACCGAAGCTAGTAATGGTGATTACCATAACTGAAAAGCTGTGAGACTCCGTAGATTCCGTTGCAACAATAAGCTTTTATTCTAGACCCTTGCAGAGAGAATCATGCTAGAACAATAAGGCTGGGGTTGAAAGAGATGGCTCAGGCACCTAGCGCTGCAAATGTAGTACTTGTGGGCAAGAAACCCGTTATGAACTATGTACTAGCTGTACTCACTCTGCTTAACCAGGGAGTTAACGAGGTTGTTGTTAAGGCTAGAGGGAGAGCGATAAGCAAGGCTGTAGACACCGTAGAGATTGTGAGGAACAGATTCCTACCAGGAAAGATCGATGTGAGAGACATAAAGATTGGTAGCCAGACCATAACTAGTCCTGATGGAAGACAGACGAGAGTATCAACGATCGAGATCGTAATCTCTAAGAAGGAGTAAACACCTAGTTTGTATGCCGCAATACTATACAATGTTTTTTAACTGACTTCAAAGTGTTGAGGTTAACAGACCTCCTTCACTATAAAGAGCTTGCCATTAAGTCTAAACAGAGCTTCTAAGATACGGGTATCGCCACACACCTCAACAACAATGCGTCCACTATCATCCCTACGTACGGAGGCATCAATGCCTCGAGATCTAAGATTTCTTTGAAGTCGTTGAGATAAGTAATCTAGAAGAAGATTCCATAGAGATTCCTCTAGATCCCTAATGTTATAATCGAGATTGCCTAATCTACGGATAAAGCCTTTCGATACAAGCCTCTTAATAACCTTGCGTGCTACTCTTCGAGGACCAAACAGCTCTAGAATATCGAGCGCCTCACCCAGATTGAACCTATCAACAAATACCTTCCTGAGTAACAGAAGGTAGGCAACCTCACGTTTACTTAACCACACCAATTCAGTATCCCCATATCATCACTGTTCAGACCTTACGAGGGTCATCACCTGCTCTTGGAATCTCCACCTTTATCCCTTATTTTTCGAGTTTATAGATCTGTGCCTGCCTCTATGGTCTGGGTGATATAGTTAATGAAGTTCTATGAGGGCTGCGCCATAGTAAAGATAGAGAGTTGGGTACCAACTCGTTTTCGAGACTATGTGACGAAGCTCTTTAATATAGCTCGCAACTACCCAACGTACATCGCTCTCTCTTCATACACTATCACTACTAGGATAGCTGGTATGCTACGAAGATTAGCCATAGCTCCTGGATCAGCTATTCTATGCGATTACGATGCGTACATACAGTTTGAGAACTATATCGAGCTAAGCGAGCCTGTATGGATCGACGCAGCGCTGCTCATTCCATTCGCAACTTCAAAGCCCTGTACTAAGCTATCTAGCTTCGGTATAGATATCCGTATAGACCCAGAAGTTGGTGTTCCAACACACTGCCTAGAGAAGTTAGATGTGGATGGGTTAAGCACAGCTATAAACGATGTTCTACAGGGAGGGTTGATCGACATTGAGAAGTGTGATATCGAGGTTAGGGATCGTATATTCGTAGCCGTGAAGTACAACATATTCTTCTTGCTATGGAAGGTCGTGGGTATCGGGACGCCAAGTACTTACGCTAAGATATTAAAACTCCCATCGGAATTACCACCGCGGGTAAGGGTATTTCTCGAACCATTAGCACGGATAGGCGATAACGATGTGGTTTTGAGTATTGGTCGTGGTTACCTATCCCTATTCTCGCCAGGGGATGTCAATAGTGAAACGCTATACCTAATAACCCTTTTGCTAGCCTATCTCCTGCCTCCCAATAGCCCTAGGGCTAGCCTCTACATCACGAAGATCTTAGGTAGATAAAGATGAGGCATATGATAGCCGAGATAATTGTAGCGAGATAAGCAATGAACATAGCGAAGCCTACGCCCATAACATCGATTACCGGTCCTACCAAAGCTACTATCAAACCTCCAACGCTTTGTGCAGCTAGTGTTGCACCTGCTATACCAGCCTTTAATTCAGTAGAAGCGTATCTAGAGGTGGCGGTGTATACAGACACGTCATAGAATGGGTAGAGAGGTATTTGCCAGAGGATTATGGTTACTACTCCATGGCTCAGTGCGAGACCCATGATATACATTGCATAGATCACATTTACTGTTATGAATAGCCAGAGAGGATCCCATCTATCTACTATCTTACCGGCTATGATCCTCGCAGGTATGCTTAGAATTGCAGTGAGCCCACCATATAGAATACCAAAAAGTATCGTGTTTGCCTCCCTATCGATATGACTAAACACCTCGCTTATCTCAGATCGCAGTTTCACCGCCATTACGTTAAAGCTCACTTCTATTCCAAAGGTTGTTAAGGCAATAGCTATCAACAGCAACAGTATTCTCATAACGATTCTCAGGAACGCCTTGGAATACGTACCAGCACTCTGAAGCTGAGCATAACTACGTGGGAAGAAGAGGGTGTAAAGGAGGTAGGAAGCTGCGTAAAGCAAGGCTATGGAGTATAGCACACCACACGGACCTAGATGGTTGTATATGAAGCCCATTGCTGAGGAACCTATACTCCAACCAATAGCTGAACCTATCGTGAAAAGCCCATATCTATACCCCACACTCTCGCTTGAGGATAGGATCGGTGCTAGCACTGAAGGCCATGCAAGGCCCCACGCAAGGCTTGCATAGCTCAGGACTATTACGAAAGGTATGGGATCCGTAACATAGGTAGATATGATGAATGCACACGCTCCTGTTGCTCCCAGCAACACAAACCTTCTTCGACCACATCTATCAGCCAGGGCACCCCAGATGATTGAGAGGGCAGGAAGTCCCCATTCAGCACCAGTTAATAGTAGAAGAGCTGTATAGCCACCACCCAGCTCGTTGACTATGTAGAACCGTGTGAACGCGAAGTATAAGCCCCAAGCAGCTGAATGAATAAACGAGGCGGCGATGTAGATCTTCAACCATAGCTCCGCAACGTTCCTCAACATAGTGTTACAGCCAATAGTTGACATTGAGACACATCAAAGGTTTATAAAGATAGATTAACCCCTAAAGTATAGGCTCTGCTTACACATAGCCTTACAGCATAGCAACACCGCATTGTTGCCTCGGTGAGCTTATGAAGAACATAATGGTCATGATGTACCAGACCTCTCATAGTAAAGGACAAGAGCTTGTTGCGCAGAGAATGGTTAAGTGGTTTAGAGCTTCGGGCTACCACTCATGGCTCATAACATCGGTATTTCACGATGGTAAGGTCGTAGCGTCAGTTGATGAACAAGGATACAAGATTTTTGATCAGGATCCGGTAATAGGCTTACCGACAATTAGGGTGAAGAGCGTTAAAATATCGTGGCCTCCTAGAAGAATCATGCTTATAGACCTTCTCGAGATCCTCAACGAGATCGATAGGGAGCTAGGCATCGACGTCGTGATAACACATTCAACACTATGGAATGGCCCGGAAGATGTTGCGAAGTGGGTGATGTGGAGGAAGATAAACCGATTGCTGGGCGGGCGCACAAACATACCAGTATTTGCCCATATGAGTCACTACCAGCCGCCTGACCCCATCAGATACTGTACCTACGAGCGTGCGTATAGAATAGCTTGGAACTACCTACTCTTTCCAGTGATATTCCGAGCATGCGATTTAATACTATGTACCACGCCACTAGAAGCAGAAGACATGCTTATGATGGGTGCACCGCCAAACAAGATCCATATATTTCCAGGAGGACTGGACGATGAGGAGGCGAAACTGATAGATGAGGCAAAGCCTGATCTCATAATCGAGCGCTACAAACTGCCTAAGGATAAGAAGATCGTGACATATCTCGGTACCATAGAGGAGCGAAAAAATCCGCTAGCTGTTGTTAAGGTCGCAGCAAGAATGGTCCATAGGGATGACGTGGTATTCGTAATTGCCGGAAAGCCTGGCGATCAGTATCGCGAGGTTATTGAAATGAGTAAGAGATTGAGGAACGTTTACGTTCTGGGTGAGCTAACGGTAGAAGAGAAGGTATCTCTCATAAAGGCTACGTACATAAACATAATATTGTCGAAGATGGAGGCTTTGGGACTTACCCAGATTGAATTCATGTACGGAGGTGTGCCAGTGATAACGAGTGGTGTCTATGGTCAGAAATGGGTTGTTAGGAACGGTATTGATGGGTTCCATGTTAATGGACCTGACGATATAGATGGTGCTGTAACTGCTTTAGAGCGTCTGCTAGATAATGAGCAGCTAAGAGACGAGATGGCTAAGAATGCCCGTGAGCGTGGAAAGCAGTTCCTCATGAGTGTACTTATGCGTTCTCTTGTAAGTAGGTTACAAAAGCTGTATAGCTCGTCCATGGGTACCGATGTTGACATTCCATTCCACAGAATTGATTCAGTATCTCGCTTCAGCTAGAACTCTAGCTTTTGACTACGACGGTACGTTGGCGCCAATCAATGTTCCTCGTGAGAAGTCTAGGGTCCTGCCAGAGTTAGCCACAGCACTAAGTAAATTAGCTAGGAAGTACACCATAGCCGTGGTAACTACGAAAGAGTGTAGCTTCGTTATGGAGCGAACCCCCTTTGCGCACCTATGGATCTGCAGCAATGGCTTTGAGATAAGAATCGGGGATAGCGTGGTATTGCCAGCAAAACTACTTGAAGACATAGTGAGTAGGGAAGCACTGAGAGAGCTCATTTCAAAGGCCTACGAGCTGAGTAAGGTGTACAACCTCCACATCGAGGTTAAGCGTGTAGGCGATTTAGTCATCGGCTTCTGTATAGATTGGCGAAGTAGATACACAGAGGTTCCAAAGATTGTTCTAGACCTAGTAGCCGAAGCTAGGAAACGGCATCTAAATGTAATTGAGTATCCTGGAAGACCATATGTCGATATATTCATGCTAAACGTTGACAAGGGCTGGGCCTTAAAGAAATTGATCGAGTTTAATCTGATTAAGAGACCCTTAGCCTACTTCGGTGATAGCGAAAACGATATACCTGCGTTTAAGGTAGCGGACATCCCAGTTCTCGTACTACACGACGAAAATAAGGGGTTGAACATAGAGACAAAATACCGCATTGAACAGCGTGAGCTTAGTGCAGTCCTATACAAGCTAGTTAACGATAGGCTCTAGATAGAGATCGAGACTTAATTCTCGATACGGTTAAATACGACTGCCAGCCTTGGGGGCTAGATAATGAGTAGCCTAGATCCATTCTTTAAGCCTCGAGGTATCGCTGTGATAGGAGCTAGTGCAAG
This sequence comes from Ignisphaera aggregans, assembly GCA_015662595.1. Lineage (GTDB taxonomy): Archaea > Thermoproteota > Thermoprotei_A > Sulfolobales > Ignisphaeraceae > SZUA-1435. The sequence goes on along the minus strand of DQTV01000124.1, from coordinate 4,689 downwards.
ACCAGGTAGTGTAGGCTATGTAATAGTTGAGCAGTTAAAGAAGCGCTTTAAAGGAGCCATATACCCCGTAAATCCTCGATATACCGAAATCCTTGGACTAAAATGCTATCCAACAGTTGAAGAGGTGCCAGACCCAGTCGATCTAGCTGTGATAGCTGTTCGTGCAGAGATAGTCCCTCAGGTTATGGAGAGCGTCGGTAAGAGGGGTATACGAGCAGCAATTATAGTGAGTGGAGGTTTTGCCGAAATCGGTCCTGAAGGCGAAGAACGTCAACGCAAAGTTGTTGAGATAGCTCAAAGATACGGTATCAGGGTTATAGGGCCAAACTGTATCGGGGTTCTAGACAATAGCAGTGGTGTTGACACCTTCTTTCTGCCTGAAGATAGACTTAGGAGGCCTGTAAAGGGCTGTATATCCATTGTTAGTCAGAGCGGTGCTCTATTAGCTATGTGGATTGACTGGATGGCTATGAAGGGTATGGGGCTAGCCAAAGCCGTTAGCTATGGTAATAAGGTGGATGTCGATGATGTAGATCTCATTGAGTACTTAGCCGAAGATCCTGATACCAAGGTCATACTGCTCTACATAGAGGGGCTGAAACCGGGAAGGGGACGAGCGTTTATAGACGCTGTAAGGAAGGCCATTGCACGAGGTAAACCAGTCGTTGCTCTAAAGGGAGGGAAAACAGAACGTGGAGTTCGAGCAGCGGCTTCACATACTGCTGCTATAGCCTCAGGATACGAGATTTATCAGGCTATGTTTCGTCAAGCTGGGGTAATCGAGGCTGAAACTATGGAAGAGCTGTTCGATATAGCGAAGGCTTTGACAATGATGCCTCCAGCACGAGGACGAAGACTTCTCATAGTCACTAACGCCGGTGGTGAAGGTGTTCTAGCTACTGACTACGCAACAAGATATGGTCTTGAGGTACCAATTCTTCCGAAAGAACTACGGGAGGAGTTGAGAAAAGTAATGCCGCAGCATGTGATAGTCGATAACCCGATAGACCTGACAGGGGATACAGATGATGAGAGGTATCGCATAGCCTTAGAGGCAGTGCTTTCAAGAGACGTAGTTGACATGGCTATGGTGATAGCTCCTCCACATCCACCAGCAATGACAGAGCGTGTTGTTGAATACATTGCTGAGGTGTATAGAGAGTTCAAACTACCTATATTAGTCGTTGTAACGGGTGGATACATAGCTGAGGAATACATGAGAAAATTTGAGAGTGTAGGACTACCCACCTACCCCACGCCGGAACGTGCAGCAAGGGCTGCAGCTGCTTTAGCCGTGTTTGGAGAGATCCTGCGGCGGTACGCTAGGAGATGAAGAGCATTCCCCTCGCTGAAATGTGATGAGCTGGAAGGCTCGGCGGATCCGTTAACTACACGCCTCAAAGTCAATGTGATGAGAGTCCCCGCGGACCTGAGAACCTCTGCTCTGTGATGAGCTGGGAGTGGGCTGAATTACCCTACGCCCATGATGCTTCTAGCTATGATAAAGTACATCACTAAGCCTACAACGTCCGCTAACGTGGTTAGGAAAGGTGATGAGACTACCGCTGGATCTGACTTTAGTAGGAGTGCTACAAATGGTAGCAGCGAGCCTATGATGCTAGACGCAATGATTATCGACATTAGCGCAAACATAACAGTGAGAGCTATGAGGAGTTCTCGCGAAACCAACATAGCCACTAGGAACCCTACCGGTGCTAGAAGCAGTGCCAATATACATGCGGTTTGCAGCTCCTTAGATAGTATCCTGATGATGTCGCGAGATCTTGCCTCACCAATAGCTAAGCTCCTTATCACCAATGTTGCGGTTTGAGATCCGACATTCCCTCCAGTATCGGTTAGCAAAGGTATGAACGCCGCTAACGCTGCAACCGAGGCTATGATACTAGAGAACGCGTTTATGATACTAGCCGTTATCGATTCAAGAGCGTAGAGTATTAGTAGCCACGGAATACGCTTCCTGACAAGCTCTATGGTCTTTGCACCTAGATACCTACCCCTAATAACGTTCAGATACCCACCAAACTTTAGCAGGTCTTCAGTTAGCTCAGCAACCATTACGTCTAGTAGGTCGTCTATTGTAATCGCTCCAAGGAATCTCCCTTCAGCATCAACCACGGGTATTTCAAGAAGATCGTATTTGAGTACAAGTCTAGCTGCCTCTTCGCGATCCGCCTCAGCTTTAACTACAGCTGGAGGCTTGGTAAGGACCTCTCGTAAAAGTTTATCCCTCGGAGCTGTGAGAAGGCTCTTAACGTCAATCCATCCAACAAGTCTCTGCTCATCATCAACGCCATACACATAGCTATGCTTATCGTAAAGACCTAGCTGATACTTCGTTACATACTTCTCAATGACTTTATCGATCCTCTCCCTGTAATTAAATACAGGTACCCTAGTAGTCATTATGCCACCTGCACTTTCTGGTGAGTATCTGAGAAGCTTCGTAACTTCCTCAGCTTTCCATGGTGGTAACAGGTTGAGTATCTGGCTACGTATTCTTGACGGCAGCTTCTGCAATATATCTGCAACATCATCGGGAGGCACATCAATGAGAACACGTGTAAATTCAGAGAGCCCACGCGAAATAACAATCTCGTAGAGTAGTTCGTCGGGCAACCTCGCTAGTACTGAAGCTATGTGAGTTAGTGGCACCGCTGAAATTATCTTACGCCTTACGCTATTCTCTAACCTATCAAGAACGTCTATCAAATCGTGAGGCTCTATCGATAGCACAACCTTAACAGCTTCGTAAATTCTTTGCTGTTCAACTAACATTGACACAGTATTGACTATCTCCTCAATGTTTATAGCGTTCTTCACATCCATATTCAAGACCTAGCCCAAGTACCTACCCACAATACTTATGCTGTAGTTCTGCTCTAGAACGAATATAAGCACTGAATCCACATTGATCTCTATGACAAGCGTTTAAGACTAGAGAGCGTTAAAAATCGAAATACGTTTGTCAATGACTCGAAACAGTGCTGCCGTGAACCACGCTTCGAAGCGCGTTAATAAGATCGTTAACTAGGGCATCTTTGTCTCTATAGACTCTCGTTATGTATAGTGTTGGATATGATGGCAAGCTTGTATCGAGCTCGTAAAGCAGTTCACCACGGTTTAGACGTGCAGCTAAGTTGAATGCCTTCTCAATGTCTCTGGCATACTTACTCACATCGTCTACTGAGACTTCACTAGATGGTAAAGCCACAGATATGGATACGTTCATTTCACCCTCGCTACCTTCACTAATCTGGACTATCATATCGTTGATGTGTATACGTACCGCCTCCTCGATTTCGTAACTTATACCAAGCTCTTCAAACACCTTCTTTAATCTATCTATCCACTCTCTCGACACAGCGTACACCCCATCATGGATATCCTATAGAGGATATAGGCTTTCGATACATATCGTTAGTCCTTAGCATGACATGGCGTTTGCCAACTACGGCTTTGAGAATCGCCTGAGCTAGCACCCTCATTCTCCATACAATCTGAGGTCCGAAATCCGATAAGCCAAGAACAGGCAATACCACGATAGTCAGCTTCTTACTATGTATAGCGTTCCTCAATGGTGAAAGAACCTCGAGAGCTTTCTCAATCGAAACTTTGATATCTGAAATCTCGAGAACGATAACATCAGATTCCTTAACAAGCTCGTTAGCAATATCAACAGCCTCAGGCCCCCAAACGTAATGACTTAGAATCTCTTTGTTAACCACCTCAAACCCCATATGCTGCAAGATCCTAGTTATAAACGAGAAGTTTCCGGGAAGCGTAATGCCACCTAGATCAAGCACTGCAAGTACAGTAATGCCTGTAACGATGTTGTATATCATGCTAAGGTACTTCATCACGCATCTAGATAGTGCAACGCCTCTGTTTATAGCGTTAACTACAGATCCTATCTCTATCGGGATTTCAACAATATCTAGTCCTGTGGGCAATCTAATAACATAGAATGGTATATCATGATCTTGAAGCGTACCAGCAATAGACTTTTGGTATCCGTCTTGAAGAAGTACCAGATCGATGCCATACCTTCTTAGAGCATCTATATCGACTGAACTATAGTCAGATATAATCGCTTTATCGGAAACCTCTTCATAACCATAGTGCTTTAACGTTTTACACCACGTAGAGATCCCAACAATAGCTCTATCTAAGCCCATCTCGATTAACGTCTCCGTTATTGAGGGTGCTATAGACGCTATTCTAACAGGATTCCTCGGTATCTCAACAAGCTTTTTAAGGGCAGGGCAGTACACCTTGACGTATCCGCGTTGTGAACTCAACATACTCTTGTACCGTAGAGCGCAACAAAGTCTAGCCCGTCTAAGGAAATACGCTTTAAAGCGTTTACGGTAACACTATCACGAGATGCTATAGAGATAGGAGAGGTGATGAAACGCCCACCCACCGAGGTAATGAGGAGGTGTACTGCGCTGATTGGGTGAAGATTTTGCTGCTCGCCATCATTAGGCTGATTAAGCGTGCATTAATGAAGCTGGCTCAACGAAGAATTGTATCGATACTAATCCTGTTTCTAACTTTTGCTATAGTCAATGGCACACTATTCCACTACTTCGAAGTTATTAATGGACCTCAGAAGAACTTGACTTACTTTCAATCGATATACTGGGCTATAGTCACAATGGCTACAGT
>DQTV01000078.1 GCA_015662595.1 Ignisphaera aggregans | reverse complement strand
GGCTCTTGAGTACCTTAACAGTGTTTCGAGTTCCGCAAGCTCCATACTTTCCACAACGCCTACAGCTCTAGAGCTAAGATATAAAGCTTTGTGAAGCTCTAGAACAGCGCCCTCTACATCGCTACGCTCTTGGGTACGGAGCTCTGAGGTTATATTCTAGCCCTGATAGGAGCGTAGCTAATGCATAGCGAGGTAGAGCTCTGGGCTGTGCTAAGCTATGAGCATAGTTAAGAAGCTTCGAGCCAGACCCGGAGTTGGTAGGAGTACCGTAGCTGCGTTTGCCCTAGAGTCCCTAATCTCCGGATTCTACATAGTTATCACCCGTAGCCTAGCGCCAGTACTCTTCGCAGTCATGGGCATGACCCTCATCGAGATAGTGAGGATAAACGTATCTGCATACATAGCAGCGCTACTCACAGTCCTTGGGGTATACAACGCTAGGTCTCTGATCCAGAACAGGGTGAAGCTCAAGCTCCTCGTATTCCATGGGCTAGAACGCGTTGCGTGGGGGTTCATACCCATAGCCGCATCTATCTCGGGTACCCTGCTATACATGGTCTATACCCTGGCAGTGTGTCTGACTGTGCCAACGGGTATACTCGTAAACGCTGTTATGCTCGGTGGTCTAAGTAGTGAGGATGCTAAGAAGCTATTCGCTATTCGATCAGCTTTAGGAGCTGTATCGAGTATCGTCGGTCAGCTACTGACGATACTCATCCTGGCCCTCCTACCCGGTGTAGCGAAGTATCTATACCTCTACCTACTAGCCATGGCTGTGGGTCTATGCGCAACAATAGTGCTGAGCTTCGCAGCCATACCGAGGATCGTAGCTGAAGAGCGTGAAGAGCCTAGAGAGAGTGTGGAGGCTATAAAGGCGTCTACAGCATTTCTATTCCTAGCAATACTCCTATCATCAAGCTCTATCATAGGCACTATATGGGGCCCCTACCTCATAAGGAAGCTGCATGCAGCTGAGTACATAGCCGTTGCAACGGGGTTCATATACACGGTTACAAGCATATTCGCATCGCTATTCTGGAACTCTAAGCCTTACACAGTGTATAGGGTAGCCATAGCCAGCGTAGCCACGGTACCCATGCTCATAGCGATGATCAGGATACCCACTGCACATCTAGCGATAGCAGCTCTCTACGCCTTTACTAACACCGGTGCAAACTTCTTAGCAAGCTTCGTATTTGCGGACATAGCTAAGAGGATCAACGTGTTTAAAGCCTCGACAATGCTGATCGGTGCGTGGTGTCTATCCCAGGTTATGGGGTTGGGGAGCGTCTACATAGCGATACCTCTCGGCGCTGTATACGCATTCATAGTGTCTATGGTGTTCGTAGGTCTGGCAACAGCTATAGCGTTCACGACGATACCTGAGGTAGCTATAGTACCTGAACACCTAACGATATCCTATGCCAGACAGCTATACCATGTGTCTATAGCTAGCTACAGCTTTATGGTCTTCACCATCAGGAGCTACATAGTGCTGACCCTAAAGCTCCTAGGACTCTCCATAGTGTTCCTCCTTCTCTACACAATCTACAGGATAATGCTCTACATAACGACATTGAAGCCATAGACATTGGAAACACTTCAACTCCAGAACATCAATGGGTTGAGCTTGTGCAAGCTAACGATAGGGTTATAGAGTTGCTACGCTTGTGAGAGTTTTCACTGAGTATCGTGGTGCCGTGAATGAGCACAAGCACTGTCACTACACACAACGTAAGTAATGTGAGTGGTATAGAGGTACTTGAGAGTGCGTTTAGAGTCGTTGCAAGAGAGCTCATAGAGCTAGCGCCCAAGGTACTCATAACGGTACTTCTCATAGCTCTAATGATCGTTCTCAGCATCGTGTTGATGAGGCTTGTTAGAAGGATTCTACAGATGTTGAGAGTTGATGAGATGCTTAAGCCGTTTATCGAGAAGTACCAGATACCCTTTACACTATCTAGTGTAGTGCTAGCGCTTCTAGCTCTTGGACTAGCTCTACTAACTCTATACGTTGTTACGCTTAGCCTATTCCCTCAGTACATTACTGTCATCAACACAGCAGTAAACATCGTAAGTAGGTTAGCAAGCGTAGTGTTTATGATACTCTTCGTATTCATATCGATATTTGTGGTGTTCGACAGGCTTAGGATAGAGCGAGGGTTGAGAGGCTTTATGTTCCTACTAGCCTTCCTCATAGCGCTCGTACTCATAGTCGATATAACGACGCTGAGTCCAGAACTCAAACGCTCGTTGGCATGGGGTCTATCCCTAGGTATAGGGCTGTCGATTGGGGTGTTCACAGCGTGGTACTTCTTTGGAGAAGCTATACTTCGAAGACAGAGCGGTGGTAGGTAGAGGCTACAGTTCTATCTCTTCAAGACTCGAGACTACCTCTACACCAAGACTTCGAAACCTCTCCTCTCTATCCCTATCTCTAGCTACAGCTACGAACCTAGCACCAATATTTTTAGCAAGCTCGTAATCGCGTACCGAATCACCAATAACAACAACGCTATCGATCTCCATACCCAGAACGCTACGCACTACGCTAAGAATCTTTGGATCGGGTTTTGAGAGTCCGTAGCTATGCGTTGCGATCACGGCATGTATGTACTTCTGAAGGCCGTGATACCTGATGATACCGCGAGCAACATCCTCAATAGTATCGCTAACCACCACAACACGATATCTAGTCGATACCCGTTTTAGAAACGGTAAAGCATCGCTATAGAGTTTAGACTCCTCGATATGACTCCATACGTGAAGCCATGTAAGCTCCTC
>DQTV01000059.1 GCA_015662595.1 Ignisphaera aggregans | reverse complement strand
CTCTAACAACGTTCTCAACGCGCGTGACATCCACTGGGCATCCAGAACCCCACACCACAACCTTAATCTCCTTAGCTCCCTTAGCCGCAGCCTTAACTCCCTCAACTATCATATCGGCTACAAACTTCGGGAATCTGAAGGTTATGCCGTCTACCGTTACCGTGACTATCTGGTCAGCTGGTATAGGCTCGAGAACACCCAGGCCTACGAGAGCTGTTGGGCCTACTACTGGAGCTACGGTCGTGACAGTCACCGTCACTGGCATGGTCTTGGTTACCGTTACTGTCGCAGCCGCAGCCGTAACAGTCTTCGTAACAGTCCTCTCCATAGTTACGGTTGTAGGTACCGTGACCGTCAACGTCGTTGGAGGAGCTTTTGGTGTAACGATATAGCCTATGGCAACACCTATCAGTATACCGATTACCAGTGCAGCAGCTAGTATTGCGTATCTAGCTTCAGGCATAGAATCACACCTTCAAGGTAGGATTGACTTTGTGTAGAAATAAGCTCTGATGATTTCGAGGATCTGGTTTAACCAGTTCTCAATATATAAAACTGGTTCTGTCCGCCTATTACATGCGAAAATCACAACCTTATCTAATACCTACACTGGAAAGGCTTAATTCCTAGAGCCGTAGGCTAGAGCCAGAAAGCTGGTTGTAGGTGGGTGCGTTTGCTCTATGGGTTCATAGTTCGTAAAGGCTATGAGGTTGTAGCTCGACTACCCTGGAAGGTGGGTATAGTTACGTTTATGCTATTTCCAGAGCTTTTGAAGAGCGATGCTGGTGCTGGCGATAAGATTAGGAGCATTGCTGGAGACCCATTCTTTGACTTATTTGAAGTGGCTCCCATGGGAGATGCTGAGTGGGCTAAGCTGAAGGACATAGCCAGGGAGAAAGAGTTTGCACTAGCTCTACAGCCAGAGATCCTTGTTAGAGGTAGGAATCCGAGTAGTGTTAATGAGGATGAGCGTCGTGAAGTTGTTAAGGCGTTTGTGGAGGAGATACGTAGAGCTGGAGAGCGGGGAATGAAAGCTGTCGCACTGTGTTCTGGACCCAATGTAGAGGGTGCTGATCGCGAAAAGGCTATCGAAGCTATGGTGAAGACCCTTCGAGAGCTAGCTGAAGAGGCTTCGAGATATGGGATGGCCGTGTACTTAGAGACTTTCGATTATCAGTGGGATAAGAGGAGACTCGTAGGGCCTATAGACTTAGCGGCTAAGATAGTTGAGAAGGCTCGAGAAACCCATAGAAACGTCTATCTTATGTGGGATCTTAGCCACGGACCTCTGTTAAACGAGGATCCCGAGGTGCTGAAGAGCTACCCAGATCTTATAGGCCATATACACATTGGCTGTGCTAAGAAGGTTGATGACAAGCTGTATGACTGGCACCCTGGTTTCTATAGACCGGGAGCACTAAACACTGAACACGATGTGGCTAAGCTATTGGAGGTACTTAGGGATATTGGGTATAGGGGCGCGATAAGCTTCGAGATTAAGCCAGAGGGCGATCAGAGTCCCTATGAGGTACTAAATGCTGCAAAGGGAGTACTACTACGTGCTTTCCAACTAGTTTTGGAGAGGATATAGCGCAATCCACGCTTTTTCGGCTAACAACTTTTTAACTTTTTCATAAGCTTATAGCTCTACTTCACTGGCTCCACTTAATAAAATACATCGCGTAGCTAAAGGCGAAGGAGGTAGAGGCGATGAAAAAGCTTGGTTTTGCTGTCGTAGGTTTAGGCAGGATCGGTAAACTACATGCTGAGATTCTTAGGTTTAAGATAGAGAACGCAAAGCTTGTCGCGGTTGTTGATGTTGTAGAGGATCTTGCTCGAAGCGTTGCTGAGAGACTTGGTGTTAAGTACTATACGGATCTGGACAAGGCTCTAATGGATAGCGAAGTCGATGCTGTTGTGATAGCTACACCAACATTCCTACACAGAGACATGATTATACAGAGCGCTAAAGCGGGGAAGCATATCTTTGTAGAGAAGCCCATGACCGTCACCTCTTCGGAGGCTCGAGATGTTATCAACGCTGTTAGCGCAGCCAAGGTCAAGCTGATGGTTGGATACATGAGGCGCTTTGATCACGGTTATCGCAAGGCTAAGGAGGCTGTCGAGAGAGGTGAGATTGGTAGGGTGATATCGTTTATCAGTATAGCTAGGGATCCAGGGCCACCACCAGGCTGGGCTGCTGAACCGAGTAAGAGTGGTGGGATATTCCTTGACCAGCTATCACACGACTTCGATATAGCTAGGTGGATAGTCGGTGAGGTATCTGAGGTGTACGTCATTGGCGGTAACTACCTCTACGAAGAGATTAAGCAGCGTGGAGATCTGGACGTCGTATCGATACTGTTTAGGTTCGAGAACGGAGCACAGGGATTCATTCAGGGTACTAGGAGATCGGTTTTTGGCTACGATCTGCGAACCGAGATCTACGGAGAGAAGGGGACGATATACATAGGCTCAAACATCGACAACCTCTATGCGTATGGTAGTGAGAAGGGTGTTGTGTATTACGGAATACCGTGGTTCGAAAAGAGGTTCCTGGATGCGTATGTAGAGGAGCTGAAGAGCTTTGTGGACGCTGTACTCAATGATAGAGATCCACCCATAACTGCTGTGGACGGTCTTAGGGTTATCCAGATAGCCGAGGCTTGTTGGAGGTCTGTAAAGGAAGGAAAGCCTGTGACGGTGCCGAGGGACTGACCTCTATCCATAGCCAAGTCATTCTAGCCTAAGCCTTTTCTACAACACTTCTAAGCACACTCTACAAGGTGTTAGTGTGACGCAGCTTCAGAACTTCATCGTTAGGTCAGGCCGAGCAACCGTACACTTCGGTCCCAACGCTATCAACGCTCTTGAGCGCTGGGTTTCGCAGTTTCGAAGAGTGTTCATAGTGACGAGCAGACGTGCCGCTAGGGTTAGTGGAGCTCTAGACGATGTTCTATCGATCCTCACAAAGCTTGGCGTTAAGTATGAGCATTACGATGGGGTAGTCCCAAACCCCTCAACGAGGATAGCTAACGATGTTGGTGAGCGTGTGTGGCGTTTTGGAGCCGAAGCTATTGTGGCTATAGGGGGTGGAAGCGTTATCGATGTAGCTAAGATAGCGAGTATCATAGCTGAGTGTGGTGGTAAAGCTGAGGAGTATATTAAAAGGGTTAGAGAGGTCTGTGCAGCACTTCCTGTAGCGGCGATAAACCTAACCCATGGAACGGGTAGCGAGATCAACAGGTATGCAGTGGCAACGATCGAGGAAACGCATGAGAAACTGAGTGTGGCGAGCGATCACATATACCCGGCTATAAGCATTGATGACCCTAGGTATCTCAAGACCTTGCCGAAGAACCAAACTATATACACATCCCTCGACGCTCTATACCACGCTATAGAGGCTGCGACGACGAAGACTTCATCCCCCTACACGGTTATGCTTGGCGAAGAGGTTGTTAAGTTGATAGCTAAGTGGCTTCCCGTAGCACTTCAGCAACCTGAGAACCTAGAGGCTAGGTACTGGCTCCTCTACGCCTCTATGCTGGCTGGGATAGCTATTGATCACGGCCGTACACACCTAGTACACGCTATGGAACACGCACTTAGTGGGCTCAAACCAGAGCTTGCCCATGGGGCAGGGCTAGCCATTTTGGGGCCCCACATAGTCATCCACATCTACAGAGCCATGCCTGAAGTCATGCACAGACTGCTTAGACACCTAGACCCATCACTCGAGCCTACACCAGACCACGCTGAGAAAGCTAGTGAAGCTCTAGCTCGATTCCAGAGAAGCGTGGGCTTCACCGAGAGACTTAGCGACTACGGCTTTACACCGGAGCACTTCGATACTGTTGCTAGGCTAACCATGGAGTCGACCAGGTACCTCATAGATCTCGCCCCCTTCAACGTAACCATCGACATGCTGAAGGAGGTGTATGCTAAAGCTCTTTGAAACGGGTACACCGCTTGATAAGCGATAGAGACGTACATATAGCAACCAAGAAGGCTCTACGAGGCGATCTTCTCGCCGCAAAAAAGGTTCTAAACCTTTTGTGGAGCTACCGTGAGGTACCCGCGGTAAAGTACGTCGCTTATGCGCTTGTCTACCAGATAGCCATGAACGCCATAGTCGACACCTCTAACGACTGTAGAAAGTGCGGTGGTGTATGCTGTAAACAGGGTGCTCCACTACCGCTATACGACTTCGATCTCGATGAGATGAGGAGTCATCTGGGTAGCGAGGTAGATCGCCATGTTCTGCGTACTGAGGGTATGTACCTCCTACCCAGACCATGTCCTTTCTTAAGGGGTTGGGAGTGCAGTATCCACAGGTTTAAGCCTTATGCATGTCTTTCATATCCATTCGCAACAGAGGATGAACAGCTTCCACATATCGAGCGCTATAACGGTGTT
>DQTV01000126.1 GCA_015662595.1 Ignisphaera aggregans | reverse complement strand
TGAAGGTGTTTGCAGAGTATAGATACTGATCACCACCACTATAGCTACGAGAAGAACTGGTATAGATCTCCACACCCATTTAGCTATAGCCTATCCCCATATAGCTACTTCTCAACAACTCTATAGCCTTTGCGTAGCGGTTTTCCCAGTGCAGAGCTATTTAATCTGGTTGACTAGATCGATCTAACAACGGTGTGGCAATACACTGCGCAGAAGCTGGGTGACGCTATGAGTGGTCGAGAGGTATATCTAAGGCGTCACATTATGGTGAAGGGAAGGTTTGTAGATCTGATACTCAGCGGAAAGAAGACTACGACTATAAGGCTTGGACGTGTTGTTCCGAAACACGACGAGATTATAATTCATGGTGGTGGAAGACCCATAGCTAAGGCCAAGATAAAGAGGGTTGTGTATAAACGAGTTCGCGAGCTGACTGAGGAGGACGCGCGCAAAGACGGGTACAACTCTCTTGAAGAGCTGCTACAGGATCTTGAGAATGTCTATGGGCGTCGAGTGTATCCAGACGATATCGTTACCATAATAGAGTTCGAGGTTATCCAGACATTTACCGATCTAAACCCTGAGGACGTGTACCTCGGACTCAACCCGATAGATATAGCCAGGATCGCCTATAGGTACCTAAGAAAGGAGTTGACGGAGGATGAGAAGAAGATTCTTGAAGCTCTTCTAAGATATCGAAGTATTCGTGAAGCAGCTCTAAAGCTGTTCGGTTCTCTAGGTAAGCGATGGATTATAAGGAAAGTTCTTAGAAAGTGCCTTAGGAGGCTTCTCGAAAAGGGTATTCTGAAGGTGGATGAGGAGAAGCTTAGAAAGGCTTCTCAGATCATGCCCTCCATAGCTCGGGTTGTCGAGGATAAGGAGTCTAAATCTTGACTATGCCTACGCTTGTAAGACCTAGTCTAGCAGCGATCTCCATATCGAGATACCCCACATCGTTAGCTATGGCTAGGAGCTTCTCATAGTCTTCCTCATAGACAAGCAGTCTCCTATAGACACACAACACACCGTCCACCCCCATAGCACAGAATGCAAAGCCTCGTTTAGATAGTATGTCGAGGAGTGTTAGGATGTCTCTTCGCGATAGAGTTGATAGCCCCTGGGGATGTGTATGGGCTGTGAAGAGGATGTTGTTTCTCGATGGATACACAACACCCTTCTCGAAACCCTCCATAACGATACAGTCTTCAGAGTCTAGGAGGAGAAGTGCGTATTCCACAGGTTTCGATAGGTATGGGCTTAGTACTCTAGAACTGTAGCGACCAAACTCCATGGCTACACCATCGTAAAAGCGATGAATGTTTCCGGATACGGGGTGCTGAACAAGCTCTATCACAATCTGAGCAAAGCCTAGGTCACGCGTCTCAGAGCCATGCCTATCGCTAGACACAACCAGCTTAACATGGTCACTCAGCACTGTTTCAGGATCTAGATAGACGCTCTCCACATCGATGTCCTCAGGAAGCTCCTCGAGAACATCCTCTATAGCTAGCAGGATACGGGCGATACGCACAATTCTCTGAGCTCTAGAATCGCGATAGACCTTACAGAGCTTCAACGAACTGACCCAGCACGCTAAACTGCTTGCTAAGGTACTAGAGCTTAACTACGCGATACCTATCCGGCTTTGGTGAGTATACATACCCCCTATTCCTAAGGACTTCAAGAGCTCGATAGAGATCGTTTAGTGCTGTACTCCTCAACCTAAGCTCTTCAGCTATAGCCTGGATTGGAACGCCATCAGGGTAATGAGGCTCGAGTTTCTCGATAACTCGGAGAACCTCTTTCTCAAAGTCTCGAAGTTTAACGATTTTCGTGGGTCTCGATGTGAAGAGCTCGACTATGCTCTCGATAGCTCTGGTAATGGCTGTGTAGGCATTGTCTAGGAAAGGCTCTAGATCTGTAGCCCACCTAGCTCTAGCCATAGCCATGGCTATGCGTATGATGGACGAGGGTGTTCCCACAGCGCTTAGGTCCAGAAGTCTACCCGTACCAACGATTATCGGGGGTATGCCCGAGATCTCGATCCACGTAGCAAGTCTCTTAGCGAGCTTAGCTACATAGCTCTGCATCGCTATAGGGTTAGAGCTGCGGGGCCTCATAGCCTTGGTGTACACGGCGAAGTCGAGTATGTCGAAGTCGAAAACATTTTCTCTACGCTGAGCACTGCGTATAGGTATCGGTATATCGCACCGAGTTCTAGCCAAGAGCTTCTCGTTCTCAGTATCTATATTGAGTGAGAGCTCGGCAACTCTATGAAATCTCTCAACACCTTCTCTAGCAACAACCTTTCGATAGCTCCATACCCTAGGTATCGAGATAACGGAGCCTCGAAGAGCCTTATCCAGATAGCTACGACCACGACCTACAAGAGCTACGGAGACTCCACCTCTACAACCCATAGCCTGTAGAGGTGGTGCAGAGGCGATGGGTGTTACCACGAGGTCTTCAGCCACAGCAACCTCTATACCATCCAGAACCCTATCCCTTACATACTCCCAGCTCACTGGGGGTGGTCTTGAGACTAGCGGTCTGAGCTTCACATCCTCAACCCTAAGCCTGTGCTCACCGATCTTAACCCCCTGTACATGCATAGGCTCTCCATACAGAGCCTCAGCGGTCCTCACATCCATACCCACGAGCTCTACCTCAGTATCGATGTTCATGGGGAGGATCCTGAGCTTCGGAACGTCGCGACGAAGAACGAGGATCCCCCTTACAGCTACACGAGAGCCTATGGGCGTAGACACAAAGTTCTTCAAATCCTCGATAAGCTCAGCATCGAGTGATAGAGGAGCCAACCCCTTCTTCAAAGCTTTTACAACATCTCGACGCCTAAGCGCTGGTCTATCCCTACCCACTATCCACAGCCACTATAATCGCTAGCAACAGCCCCACTCTTAACAACAGACCCGAGAGAAACTCAGCACTTCCGGCTCTCGTCACCGCCGCAACGGCTCGAGAGACCCTCTACTCATCATTGAACAGCGCTACGAAACAGGATCGAAGCAGCGTTACGGGGTGTAATGTGTTTGGTAGCCGGGCGGGGATTCGAACCCCGGTCACGGGGGCCAAAGCCCCGCATCCTTGGCCGCTAGACGACCCGGCTTCCACTATCGTCCTCTACTCGTGAGCTTAATTAGCTTTTGCTCTTCGTGAACTCGGAGGTGGTGAAAAAGTGTTTGTATCGTGGTTAGACGCTAAGGATCTGGATAAGCTATTTACAGAATTGAAGAGGAGAGGCTTTGCTATTGAGGAGGGTATGCATGTAGTTCTTCTAGATAGTTCAGAGCTTGGTGTTTGGTACTGCGTACGTGAGGGAAGACGTGTTGCTGCAATAGTAGCTCACTACATAGACGCTCACTACGAAGCTCTTATAGCTCTTCCACCTAATGCAAGCGATAGTGAGATACTTCAAGCGCTTCTCAATGCTGAGAGAAGGGGTATGTGGAGAGCCTCTGTTGAGCCCGTGATCATCGTGTCGATAGACGATGAGCTTGCATCGATTGTTAGAGAGTATAGCGATACTTATCCAGAGCGAGCTACCGATGTTCTTGAGCACTATCATAGACATGCAGAGGATCGTGA
>DQTV01000084.1 GCA_015662595.1 Ignisphaera aggregans | reverse complement strand
GTGTTAGGTAGAACCTCTATACCTAGGCTGAGCATATGGATACTGAGAGGGTTTTTGATGAGCTTAAGAAGCTTGTATCTTCTATAGGTAGAGAGGATGTTAAGAGGCTCGTTATGGATATACTGGAGAACCCCCAGCTATCGTTCTCCAAAACAAAGCCATTGATAGAGCTTATCGAAGCACCTGCAGCACCACGAAAACACCATCTCTTTCCAGGTGGGCTACTCGTACATACCCTTGCGGTGGCTAGGCTAGCTCTAGCTATAGCCGATACCCTGAGGAGTGTCTATGGTATTGATGTTGATAGGGATATGGTTATAGCAGCTGCTGTTCTACACGATATATACAAAGTCTTTCAGTATGAGCGAGATACGGTTAACGGTGGTTATAGACCGAGAGTTGACTGGTATCTAAGCCATGACTATGCTCTGATAGCTGAGTTAGCTACGAGGAAAAGTGATGAGAAGCTGATTAGAGTGTGTTCAGAAGTCCATGGAGTAGCCCCCATAACCACGGTGGAGGGTCTTGTAGTACACCTCGCAGACTCTGTAGATGCTAGACTCGGTGAGTATCTCCAAAACCTTGTGTTGATACGTGCAAAAGATGTTGAGGCTGTACACGGATGTAAACAGGTTCAGCTAGCTATAGAGACCATGAAGAAGCTCGGTCTTCAGGAAACACTTCGACTAGCTATAGAGAATCCGGCTAAGCTTAGAGAGGTTATGGAGTCTCTATGCGTAGAGGCTAAGAAATCTGGTTAGGGTATGGGTTGGTCAGACTATCGACCCCTCTTCACAGCTCCGTCTACGTCGGCCACATCATCCCATACCCAAACCTATTCTAGACCTCGTATAGCTGTTTCCTAACTTCGTCAGGTAGCTGCTCCTCTCTAATTATCTGAGCTGTGTATGGAGGTTCACGAACCTTGGGACCCACCACTATGTATCTCGAAGCATCTCCCTCAGATCGACTCTTCAACACTCTGACCTTTACATACCACCCATCAGCTCTCTTAACATAGACGTACTTCTTGTGCTTGAGAGCCATAGCAATAGACCCTATGTATCAACAACTTAGAGCGAAGTATATAAGTACTCTAGGTAGCGTAGATCGGTGTCGAAAATGCCTGTAAAGCTTCTTCGAATACATGTTCTAGCAGATGACTACGCTGGATACGAGGTTCGTGGTCTATACGCTCAGCACGGTCTATCACTACTACTCGAGCTCTATATAGACGGCGTTAAGAGGTTGATACTCTTCGACACTGGACAGGATGGGTATGCGGTTCTCCACAACGCTAAGCTTATGAAGTTGGATATAGGTAGTGTAGACGCTATCGTACTATCTCATAGCCACTACGATCATACTGGTGGCGTGCTGGACATAGTTAAACAGGTTGAGAAGAAGCCTATCCCGATCATTGCTCATCCAGATATAGCTAAGCCAGCTATACACATAGCTAAGAACTGGATAAGAGATGTTGGTCTACCCCATAGCCTAGACGTTCTGGAGAAACACGGTGCAAAACCTCTACTCCTCTCACAACCTCTAGAGATTGCATCGGGTGTAGTGTTTCTAGGTGAGATACCTAGGTATCGACCAGAGCTAACAGCTTCGATAACAAACCTCTACACTATTGAGAACGGTAAGCTCGTACCCCACGATATTAAGGACGATACTGGGCTTGCTATAGATGTTGAGGGCTACGGAGTTGTCTTGATCAGTGGCTGTGGTCATAGTGGAGTAGTGAACATGGTTATACACGCAAAGAGGGTTCTGGGTAAGGATGTAAGAGCTGTTGTTGGTGGTATACACCTAGCTTCAGCTAATCGAGATACCGTTGAGAGAGTACTCGAAGCTCTTCGTAGTGAAGGTGTTGAAGAGCTTTACCTAGGTCACTGTACAGGGTTGAGAGCTGAGTACCTAGCTATGGAGAGGTACGGAGATAGGTTTACCAAGATATACACAGGGTTTGTAAAGACGTTCAGCTCTAGAGAGCTAGAAAGCTAGAGCTTCTCTACCAACCTCCCTAACCAGCTTAGAGATGCAGTCCCAATCCCTACAAAACACCGATATGTTGCCTATCTTCACCCTATTCAGCTTGGATCTAAGCACTCTGTACGCCTTCAACATCTCCTCAGCTGTTGGTGTTCGGAGATGTTTCAAGCGGTACTCGGGAAAGAATGCTAGTAGCATTACTGGGATATCCCTATCGATGTCCGCTAGGTACGTAGCGAACTTCTCTATCTGATCAAGCTCTACAAGTGTTGGTATGTAGAGCAGGACTATCTCGATAACTATACCCATCTCCTTAGCTAGTCTAGGAACCTCTAGAACCCATCTATTAGTTGTACCGCATAGCGTACGATACACATCTTCATCAAATGCCTTAAGGTCTAGCCATATAGAGTCGAGACCTGCTTCATAGAGAAGCTCTAGGTTCTTCGGCGTCAATCCATAGCCGTTCGTCTCTATATGTATCCACATATCCGAAGCCTCACGCTTGATCTCCCTAAAGGTCTTTACATAGAAAGCCGGTTGGCAATAGAGTTCGCCACCCGTAAAAGACACTATGTTTCTCGCTGGACCCCAGCCCTGTGGAGACCACAGAATCTTATCGCTACTCAGCTTTCTTGGACATAGAGGCCCAGGCTCTCCATAGACTCTACAGAGACCGCAGTGAGCACATAGATCCGATGCATGCCACATAGTTGCTCGTTCTCTAGGCTCCCACACCGTTACCTGATCACGATACTTCAGAACCTCTTCAACAACATCTCTAGGGCTATACCACGAACCCTGAGCTCTCTGAGCAAAGTACCAGCTATGACACTTAAGACAGTTGTGATTACAGCTACTCTGGTATATCGATAGGTAGTCCTCTGGTCTTGAGAGAACCACGTCGTAGATAAGCCTATAGATCTCACCACCCCAGATCCTCAACCCAGCTCTACAGGGGTACTCAAACCCCTGATCAGTTTCGGTAACACAGTTACAGGGTTCGTAACCCTGTAGCTTGAGTACGCATCTCATACCCATAGCGGTCACCTTAATACTCCTTCATCACCTGGTCAGCAACTCGGACCCCCGATCATCCCGAAACCGAAACTGTTGCTAGTTTCGGCTATGTCTCTCTTTATAGCCTTCTACACAGCATGGATATCCGGGTAGCTCTACTGTATCACTGAGCCTAAGAGGGTTACCACCTGTGCTACCACAAACACTCGATAGAGCTCTATCGATGTTCGGTACCCTCAGGTCTAAGATAGATGAGGTTCTGCTTGTAGACACGGTACGCAGGATAAGATCCGCATGGGTACGGTATACACCGCGAGACAACCCCTATCTTCGTCGAGTATCGGTAGCCGGTATAGATAGTGGGTATAACTACGCTGAGTACCGTGGATACGCTCTCTACGTAGTAAACGCTGTGTGGGTAGCTATTGGTAGTGGTGGTGAGGAGCTAGCTGATGGTCTTGTAGACATAGACATCTCCTCAAGTACAGCTCTCGAGTACGAGCTGTCCATACTGTCGATAGCTATGGAGATCGAGGCCATGAAGAGAGTGCTCAGCGATGTCGATATCGTACTCGTAGACGGTAGCCTCGTAGCCAAGTTCTATAGACTTCTGAGAGCTGGGGAAGAGGGTCTAGACGGTCTCGGGATGTCTAAGGCTAGGCCCGGTACCTATATGAAGGAGCTTCTCTACACCCTTGCGCTTCACCCCACGAAGATATTCTTCCTCTCCAAGAATACAAACTCGAAGGATGTTCTCGGACTTGTTAAGGGAGATCTCTACTACTTCGAGAGGTATACTGAGGGGTGTGCAGGGTACTCCAAACCTCTACTCCTTGAAGAGTCTAGTCAGCGCGGTACTGCAAACCTAGCTAAGGTGTTTAGGCGTCTTGTTAAGGATGTTGTGGGTACTGAGGTACTACCCGTCGTCACCTACGTCAGGCTTGAGCCCTTCGCACGTGTGTACAGACTTGAGCTTGTTGTTGAGAGAGGTGAGGATGTTGATTCTAGGGTTAGGTACTTCATGGACTCCATCAACCCCTACACAGTTGCTGGCTACCCATACCCACTGATGAGAGCTGATCAGCTTGCACGTGTAAGTGACGCTGATCTCGAGAGGATCAAGGCTGTTCTGGGAATCGTTGGCGATCCCTATGCGAGAGAGCCTCTAGCGGTGTGACCATGGCTATACAGACTCAGCTACCTGAAGTCGTTGGCTATATCGTTGGCGAGACCAAGCCTTACCGCGCTGAGGTTCTAGCGTTTAGACCTCTCATGGTTGGTGAGTACCTATACATGGAGTACCACGGATACAACGTACTGGCAATGGTTCAGAGCAGCCTTACCGGAAGCCCGGTAATCAACCAGAGTCTCCTAGATCCGAGAGATGTTGAGAGACTTGTTAGGCATATAAGGACAGGCGAGCGGGTTTACTACCATCGAGGCGTGATCAAGATCCTCGGACACATAGGTAACGGGGGTAAGCTATCCATACCCCCAGTACCGCCTCCACCTGGAACTGAGGTGTTTAGAGCTCCGAGAAGCATCTTGGCAAAGATATTCAGGCCCTCGGGGCGGGAGTACGTTAGGATTGGAACTCTTCTACGGGATCCGGAGATCGAGGTTCGAGTCAATATAAACAGGGTTGTCTCTCGACACCTAGCGGTCCTGGCTATGACGGGTATGGGTAAGAGTAACCTGGTAGCTCTTCTAGCTAAACGCGTTGCTGAGCTTGGTGGAACGGTGATAATCTTCGACTACCATGGTGAGTACGTGGGTATCAGGTTTAGGAGTGTACCTGTGGTCACGCTGAAGCCCACAGTCAACCCGTTTACGATGGATTTCGAGGAGATTGCTAGGCTTCTGAACATTAGGAGAAACGCTACGAGACAGCGAATGATTCTCTACGAATGTTTTGAACATGTTGTGAATACCCGGGGTAAGTTCTTTGATGAGCTGAAGAGGTGTTTACAGACTAGGGTTGCTAGGTATGGACCACCAGCTCAGAAGGTGTTGGAGGCTGTAATGACGTATGAAGGCTATCTGAAGAAGATTGTGGATGAGTCGATACCTAGCGTTGTCGAGAGGATTGTTCTTGGAGCTATAAACGTTGTGGATCTAAGCGAGCTTAGGCTTCATCAAGCAGACGCTGTTGTTGCACACTGGCTTCACAGAATTCTGGAGGCTAGGAAGGAGGCTCTGTGGAGTAGGAATAGCAGGGGGCTACCCGTACCCGTGATAGTGGTTATTGAGGAGGCTCACGCGTTTATACCAAGCGATGAGGAGACGGCTACGAAGGTAAGCGCTGAGAGCATAGCTAGGGAGGGTAGGAAGTTTGGTGTTGGTCTAGTCATCGTGTCTCAGAGACCGAGAGGTCTCGATCCAAACATTTTGAGCCAGATGGGCAACCTAGCCGTGTTGAGGATCGTACATCCAGAGGATCAGAGCTACATAGCTAAACACTGCGAACCGGTGACACAGGATATAATTGAGGAGCTGCCAGGGCTTAACGTAGGTGAAGCGGTTCTCCTAGGAGACTGGGTATCCGTACCGACGATAGCTAAGATAGATCACGTAACTGAGAAGACCGTTGGTATAGACATCGACGCTGTAGCTATATGGAGTGGCTCTAGCTAGAGTAGAGGTGCCTAGTCAACAGCTTGAGATATGGTTAGAGAGCCTACACAACGCTTTCGCGATGCTGATAGGCAAAGAAAAGTGTGTAGATATCGAGGCTCATCGTTCTCGATCTCTATAGGCTAGAATATGAAGTCCTGATACGATAGCTTACGCCTTCTACCTCTACCAAGCTCAACGGATTCTAGCTCTGCTTCTAAGAACTTCTCCTCCTCTTCAGGTTTCCTAATACAGTCAAGCTCTTTCAGCGTTAGGTATATCTTTCTAACAGCCTGATACACCTCTTCCTCGCTCTTAGCACCTGTGATAACCATCTTACCGCTACTGAATATGAGTAGCACTACATGTGGATCGTTCATTCTGTGTATAAGCCCTGGAAACTGCTCTGGTTCATACATGGTGTTTGGTAGTAGAAACGCTGCTTTCTCAAGCGATACCTCTACACCTAGAGATGCCGATGCAACGATATTCTGAATCTGTATCCTTGGCCTACCGGTTATCGGAACTCCATACTTTATCAAAGTCCTTATAATCTTCTTAACAGCTTTGATAAGCTCAGCCGTACTCTTAGCACCTGTAACAACCATCTTACCAGACTTGAAGATCAGAGCTGTTACCTTAGGGCTATCTAGTCTGAATATCAGTCCCGGAAACTGATCTGGGTTATACTCTACGTTTGGTAGAGTCCTATCGATATAGTCTAGATCGAGAGTCTGGTCTAGAGAGACCGTAGCGACTATGTTCTCTATCTTTACAGATACATGCGATTCGAGATCACCAAAATACTTTCTAGCAAGTTCCTCATGTGGTACCTCCGCG
>DQTV01000129.1 GCA_015662595.1 Ignisphaera aggregans | reverse complement strand
ATTTTACGAAGCTCTCTAACCTCTTGTGAAGTTGTTGCTACGGGTTTTTCGATAAGCAGGTCTATACCCTGTTCGAGAAGCTTTCTCGACACTGGGTAGAGGCTGTCCATGGGGGTGGCGATGATGGCTGCATCAACACTTCTCGCAAAACTCTCTAAGCTTGTAGTTGCTAGAGGAACCCCAAACCTCTTAGCTACCTGACGAGCTCGAACCTCATCAACATCGCATACAGCCGAGAACTCAATCAAACCCTCTTCCTGAAGCTCAGCAAGAACCCGAGCATGGTTGGTACCCCAACGACCAACACCAACAACGCCTACCCTCAGTACCACCGCTGAGCCCGGTAGGCATGGTCTGAAGAAGGAATATATGCTTTGCTGATTTTGAACACATCGTAAAGGTGTTAAGCTTGAAACGCATAGTTATACCCCTAGCCATCGCGTTGACGATCGTGGTAGTAGCCACCGTACTTCTACTCTACACATATACAGCCACACACATAGCGACCTACACACTCACCACACCTTCAAAAAGTGGAGAGGTTACAACACCTCCACTCACTACAACACCTCTATACCTAAGCGAAAAGGCTAGGAAAGCGCTTCAGAAACTCTGTGGGGTTTCTAACGATGTTCTCATCCTCGCATACCTTGTCCACAAACCTAGGAAAGACTTTAGCGATATGCTAGCTAAGTTCTTTGAAAACCTTGTCTATCTGGGGAGTAGAGGTACGATATCCCTAGAGCTTAGAGTGTGTACGGTCTCTGTGAAAGAGCTTGAAGAGCTTGGTATAGACCTCGAACCGGTTAAGCATGGTCTCTACCCAGTGATCGGAATTGCTTCGAGTAGAGCATCGATGCTCGTAGTCCTGAGGAACATGTCTATAGATATAGACGGCATCATGTTTCTAGACAAACACATTACGACAGCACTCTATGCACAGCAAGCTCTGCTCTACGGAGATACCATACCTATAGAGATCGATAGGGAGCCTAATACCGATCCCAAAGAGGTTCCGGTTATAGGTAGTAGAAACGCTAGGTTCTACATCTATATATACGAGGATGTGTACTGTCCATTCTGTGCAGAGTTCTATAACAGAACTCTACCAGTCTTATCGAGGTTTATAGATAATGGAACTGTGGCTTTGGTGTTGAAGAATCTGATTGTTCATAGAGCTGCTAAAGATCTTCAGATCTACATCCAGGCTGCGTATATGGAGACAGGAAATGCTTATGGAGTTCTATCCGTTATGAGCGCTATCTATGAAGAGCTTCTCAAATACCTTAGAGCTGGTGGTAAAGAGCTTGAGAAAGCTGTTGATAGGGAGTTTGTGGCTAAGCTTATCGAGAAGTATATGGGGGTATCGATAGAGTCTCTCACGCTTATCGATGAGGCTAGAGCTGTTGTTGAGAGCGATACTAGTGAAGCTATTAGCTACGGTATAACGGGTACTCCAGGATTTGTTGTGTGGGACCGTGTTAAGGGCTATGGAATCGTGTTTGTTGGCTATAGATCTCCTGAAGAGTTTGTAAAGCTGCTTAGGGCTATGAGTAGCTAGAGCTATACCTCACAAGGAGAACCGTTGTAGCTGTAAGAATTGCCTGTGCTACAACGGCTATGAAGGCCATGACCATGCCCCTGACCGTATAGAGCTCGCTAACCACGTGCTTAACGGTCTTGTTGATGGCGTTCATAACCACCTTTTCACTAGCGTTCATCAGCTTTACTATGGGTGTCTCAGCTATATTGCTATTCAGTGAAAAGTCTACTATGACTCTGGACGGCCAGAAGGAGAGGTCTTCAGCTACGAAAACGGGTTTATTCAGTATCGCCGGTACTAGGTATAGCAGGGTTATGTAGGGTATCTGAGCAGCTATGACAGCGAGTGAAAACATTGTTGATATCGCTATACACCTCCTCCTATCAACTGGTAGGAGTCCGGCTATGGCTAGAGGTAGAGGCCATACAAGGTAGTTGAGGTTACCAATCTTCCCAAAGACTATGAGTAGTAGAAGCGCTAGAGACATAGCTATCATCACACCACCTCTCTTCATCCACAACCTCTTCCTCCACACGTAGATGAGTAGGGCTGTGTAGCATGCTAGAAACGGTACTATCCACGCGCTTCTCAACATCCATAGCCTAGCCACGTACTGGCCGAGGATATGTGTAGGTAGTGCCCATAGCGATAGGTCTTGCGGTACTCTCATAGCGTGGAACACCAGGACGTTGTAGAGGAAAGCTGCTGGGTTCTGGATTACGAAGGGTATGGCTATGGCTAGAGCGGTCACCAACCCCGTTAAGAAGTTCAGAACCCTCTTCCTCTCACTAGCTATAACCGCGATGAAGAGTATTGGTAGAGCTACCCACGCACTCTGCTTGACAAGCATGGCCAGGCCTATGAAGAGCCCGGAGAGGAGATACCTCCTCTTAACGAACGCTATGGCTGAGGAGAGTAGGAGGAGTGCTAGCACTACATCGAATTGAAGTGCTAGCACCAGCTGTAGGAATGGGAGGCTGAAAAGCCATAGTATAGCTCCTAGCCTACCCACATACCTACCAAGCATAGCGTATATAGCTAGCCCAGGTAAGATAACGAGCAGTGTCTTGAGTATGAGCATCGATATCCATAGAGATAGGCTTGCTAGAGGACTAGCCACTCTATAGCTTGCTAGGAATAGGAGTATGGCTAGCGGTGGATAGGGTGCTTTACATAGGGGTGGGATACAGTGGGTATAGACTGAGAACACACCGTATCGAGACGCTATAGAGTCCCACTCAATCCACCACATAACATCGTAGTAGTTCCACCCAACGAGAGCAGCTAGAAGCACAAGCGCTAAGCCAATGACTATCGAGGTTCTTCTCCGACTCTCTAACCATTCAAAGGTTTTTACAGCTACTTTCAATAGCATGACGCTCTCCTCAACTCTACGATGTTTAGAGCATATATCTGGATAAAATAACTGCTGTGGGGGGCATGTACTTGAGGATCGGTATATACGGTTTCGGATCTATAGGTAGGTTGATAGCTAGAGCAGCTCTAGATCGTGGATATGAGATTGTTGGTGTAGTCGATATAGATCCAACCATCGTTGGTAAGGATGTCGGCGAGGTTCTAGGTCTTAGCGAAAAGCTTGGTATTACAGTGTCTAGAGACCCATCATCTCTTGGAGGGGCTGATGTTGTTCTCCATGCAACGGGTTCGTATCTAGATAAAGTGTATCCACAGCTCGTAAACGTTATCGATATGGGTATAGACGTGCTATCCAC
Source organism: Ignisphaera aggregans (assembly GCA_015662595.1). GTDB lineage: Archaea > Thermoproteota > Thermoprotei_A > Sulfolobales > Ignisphaeraceae > SZUA-1435. The sequence goes on along the minus strand of DQTV01000129.1, from coordinate 1,271 downwards.
ATGTGAGACCCTTGCCTATCCATACTATCGATACCCAGTACTAGCTAGGAAACTCGATGAGAGAGCTCGTTCAAAAGCTGTTGCCGTGTTGGGAACGGGTATCAATCCTGGATTCCTTCTCGATACGCTGATAGTGGTGCTGTCAGCTCCGTTCAACGTGGTTAAGAGGATAAGAGCTATTAGAAGCGTTGATGCTGCTAAGAGGAGAGAGCCGTTTAGGAAGAAGATAGGTGTTGGAGAAGATCCGAAAGTTGTTGAGGAGAAGCTTCGTAGGGGCGAGATAACGGGACATGTTGGCTATGCAGAGTCTGTGTATCTCATAGCTGATGCCGCTGGGATTCAGCTTACCAAGGTTGAGGAGGGTCAGAGAACTGTTGTTGCTGAAAGCGATATTGAGTCAGCGGGTATAAGGGTCTCTAAAGGTATGAACAGAGGGCTCATCGGTTATGGAGCTGGGTATGTAGGTGATAGAGAGATAGTGAGAATCGAGTTCCATGCCTATGTAGGTGCGCAGGAGTTTGAGGAGATCTCAAACGAGGGTCGAGACTATAGCGTTACGTGGAGGAGCACAGGTACTCCAGGAGATATGGGTACAGCAGCTATTCTCCTAAGCCTTGCTGAGAGCATTACTGGATACAGACCGGGATTGCTAACGATGGTAGATCTACTACCGTTTAAACCAAACATAGCTGTTTAACCAGGGAGCTAGTTCTCAAAGCTTATCATACTCACCATTTTTTCTACGGCACTACAAACGAGCTTATCCATATCCTAAACCTAGCTAGCTTAGCCTAACTACCATAGGTTGCCTATAGCTATGTGGTATAGTGTAGCGGCTGTGATAGCTCCTATGATAGCTAGTACTATGTAGAGTACGGCTATACTTCCCCCAACTATTCTCGAGATACCTAGTATCGAGGGTATGCTCGTTATGGGAGCTCCGATGAGAAAGGCTAGGGCTGCTGATGGAGCCATGCCGAGGTGTTTCAATGCGTTTACTAGAAACACCTCTACACATGTTGGTGTATACATCGGTACTCCTATGAGAGCTCCTAGAACTATACCTAGAAATCCTCTGAGATATGTAGAGACAAGTGTTGAAGGTATATAGGCATGGACATAGCTAACTATAGCGATACCCAGCAACATGTAGGGAAGTATCGTCTTTGCTAGGTAGCAACTGAATAAGAAGCTCTGCCATAGCCTAGTACATAGAGATCTCTTTACCTCAACCACCTTAGCTCTCTGAGTAGCTCTAGACCCAAACCTCT
>DQTV01000023.1 GCA_015662595.1 Ignisphaera aggregans | reverse complement strand
TTAGGTAAGTTTATGGCTACACCATACAGGGTCTACTCAGCTTGCTACCCTCTGAAGGCTTTTGCTACATCCCAATAGCTCTATTAACATCACTTCTACTACTATGCATCAAAGCGTTCTACGTAAAACCGTCAAACACTATCCATATAGGTAGCGTAGCTGCATCGATAACTCTAGCCCTCCTCTCAGTATACCTAGCCCTTGTAGTACCCCTACTCATAGACTATGTGACTACGCTACGAATACTCTCGATGATACTGTACATATGGTCTCTAACCATAGCTCTATATCAGGGTGCAAAGCTTAGAGAAGTACTTCTACCCCTGACATCGCTTTTCATAGCTATCCCAATACCTAAAGACCTGGTATATACAGCGCTTCACACTCCATACTATCGCTACATACTCAACCTCCTACTCGTGCTGCCCCTCATACCGATACTTATACATATCACGAACGGAGTACCGTTACGATATCGATTGCGAATCTTTTCCTTCGGTCTACTGCTCGGACTATCGATAGCCATACTAAGTAGCTTAGTCAGGGAGCACACGGCTAAGCCAAGTCTATCGAATCCCCTGACATGCCTAGCCATATACATACCAATCTACGTAGCGCCTTCACTCACAGCATGGCTTAGCATACACAGGTATAGACATGCCGTAGAGGAAGGCCATGATCTTTCAGACGATGTTCGAGGTCTAAGCCGTATCGTACCGCCCCTCTCGATCTTCATAGCACTTTTGCTAACGCTGTCTATAGGAATTGTCTACGCTTTGAATAGTGTTCGAGAGCCGTTCCATAGCATGCTTTCGCCGAGCTCTATGTACGCTAATGAATGTAGTGTACTCACTAAGCCTAGCTACGCAAATGCTCTAGTCAAGAGCTTCGTTATGGAGGTACGCAATACGTTGGTGTGTATGTTCGTAGAGTACGCACGTTCATCACTACAGCTCGTTCCATGGAGCACCTACCTAGCGTATCAGGGTTTCGCTGTGTTAAGAACGTGGTACTCGATCGTAAACAACATTACGATAGGCCACGTATTGTATAGGGATGATCTAGGTGAGGAGTATGTACTTGTCTACTCCCTCAACGTACTCTATACAGAGAGCGGTGAAGACTATGTAAGGGTATCGCTCGTCACCAAGATAGGCATGGACCTGTCCGAGCTGAGAACGATGCTTATCAACTACTCCACTACGTTAGCTAAACCACTCTACATCAGAACGGAGTCTCTAAACCACGTAGCTACAGCTCTATGTATAGCTATAGCCATAACGATGGCGTATATAGTCCTAGGACTACTCTACGTATTTACGAGTAAGAAAGCAGTGTTGGAGAGGGGTATTGAGGGATAGATCTAGATACGCGGATATCTTTATCAAGACTTTGCGAGAGCTGTGCACAGCGGTGATACACGTGAAGATATTGAAAACCTGTGTAGTATCTACATTGCTTCTACTCATACCTGTTGCGCTATGCAGTCTTCAGAAGGTCTGGGCTAAGGATCTACGAGATGAGCTCTGGTCTAGAGTTGAGGAGCTGTTTACGGTTATTGAGAAGGCTGGTAGCGAGGGTATGGATGTTAAGGAACTTATTAGGGATCTCAACAAAGCTATCCAGCTTATAAGGAGAGGAGATGAGGAGAGTTTAAGACGTGCCAAGGCTATTCTGGATGGCCTAAGCGCTAGAGTTGAGGAGATATCTCGGGAGTTGCCTAGGTATAGGCTTGTAAGGGATCTCTGCACGTATTCACGTGTAGCCCTACTACTCTCGATACCCGTGGCCATGTACTTCCTATTACCGCGAGCATATCTCAGACTATGGTATCGCTACAGAAGGCGGTGGTTGGTTGAGGAGCGATGAGGTTCGATGAAGAGGTGTTCGCGGTTCTGTTGGCGATTGTTGTCGTGGCGTGTATCTTTACGGCAGCGCAGAGTATTCCAAGGCATGGCGAAGCGTTTACAGCTATAGGCCTACTAAATGAGGAGTGTAAGATCGGTGATTACCCGAGGTATATCGTTGTTGGAGAACCGGTTACCCTATGTATATACGTATCAAATCACCTAGGGAAGCCGGCACTACTGCAGGTAAGGATGAAGATAGGGTCTAGAGGCTACCTACCAACGAATACTACACCTCTCAACACAACGTACGTAGTTGTCTTAGAGCGTGTCCTAGACGATGGTGAGAACGTTACTCAGAAGATAACGTTTGTACTCAATAGAACGGGTACGAACTTAGCTCTGGTTTTTGAGCTTTGGAGATTCGATACCTCCGTAGGTAGGTGGGTATACGATGGTAAGTGGGTACATCTGTACGTAAACGTTACGAGGGTCGTACCCTCATGGGGTCTACGAAGAGGATAACCCTAGAGGAGTATGTAGAGCGTGTGGCTAAGAGGTATCGAGGCGATAGGTATCGAGCTCTTCAGGAAGTGTATAGTCGATGGCTTCGAGGCGAGCTTAAGCTTGTGGATCCTAACCCTCCTCGTGACTACGTACACTATCTGTCTAGGCTAGACTACAGTCTTTGGTTCTGGACCGTAATGTTTCTAGTATCGCTAACACTCACATCCATAGCCTTCTCATACGCTATTCCAGTGCTTAGGTATCTACGCTATGTACTGGGATCGATATTCGTACTCTACCTACCTGGTGCAACACTAATCGAGGCTCTATACCCAAGAGAAGAGGATCTATCACCTCTCGAAAGGCTAGCTCTTAGTATAGGTCTATCCCTAGCCGTAGTACCACTCATCGGGCTCATCCTCAACTACACACCGTGGGGTATACGCCTCGTACCCATAGTGGTATCGCTAACCATATTCACAGTGATAATGTCTATCATAGCCTCGTGGAGAAAGTATCTTGAAGTAAAGCACGGTCCCTAACCCCTAGCTTCTACATACACTACTTAGCTTCTTAACAATGCGAAACTCCATTCGCTTTAAGTAAAGAGCTAAAATCGCTATGAACAGCGATTGTAAGCCTATGAGTGTTAGGAAGAGGGCTATCAACCCCTTAACGTAGTACTTGATACCGAGGAATAGATAGTGATATGCTACCCAGATACCGAGTGCGATCCCCGGTATGAGTAGTAGTGCCCCTATCGATGCTATGAAGAAAACCGGATTGTATTGCCATGCCAGTCTAACCATGTCTAGAGCTATGCGAATCCCGTGAACAACCCTAAGCTTCTTACGCCCGATCCTCCTCCTGTACTCTATCGGGTATTCACCTATCTTACCAGTGGTAGCAGCTATATGAGCAGCTATCTCACTCTCTATGCTAAACCCTTTAGTAGTGAAGAGGAGATCCTCTACGCTCTCCTTCTTAACTAGGTACATACCCGATAAGACATCGCTTAACTTCGTACCGAAGAGCAGATTGAACATCTGCGTCAATACCCAGTTGCCGAACCTGTTTACGATCGGGATATTCTCTCGGCCATATCTACGCGCAGCAATAACCTCATCTAGATCGCATCTCTTCGCTAACTCTAACAGGTTTCTGATGTACTTAGCTGGATATGTGTAGTCTCCATCCATTACTAGCATGTATGGCGTGTTAACGAACTTTAACGCGGTCTTTATAGCATCAGCCTTACCCCGACCCTCCTGTAAAACCACCTTTACACCCATACTCTTCGCGATATCGACAGTTCTATCGGTACTACCACCATCAACAACAACAATCTGCTCTCTACGAAAACCCTCTTTAAACAGCTCATCTAGAACCTTGCCAATCGCTTCCTCCTCATTGAGTACCGGGATAACAATCGTTAACTCGCTTTCGCTACCCATACTCTCTACATGTAAGGTAAGTAATGGACTATCCACTATAAGCGTTATCTAAGGAGTGTAGTAGCGCTGAGCATGTGTTGACTCTGTGAGGTTAAGTGGGTAGAGCTTTCTGTTGAGTAGATAGTTCTCTGAACAACCGTAGTCTTCATACATATCGGTGGTGGTTATGATAACGGCTTTCCCACTTCTAGCCATGCTGTGAAAGAGCTGGAGAACTCTCTCGACACTATAGTCATCAAGGTTTGAAAAGGGTTCGTCTGCTACGATGAGTAGAGGATCTTTAGCTAAAGCTCTTGCAATAGCTACTCTCTGCTGCTGACCTCCGCTAAGCTCTCTCGGAAACCTATCACCAAGATCCTCAAGTTCAAGAGCTTTGAGAAGAGCTTCTACACGCTTAACCCTCTCACTCTTTGGAATGCCCAGGAATATCATTGGAAGCTCTATGTTTTCTCGAACTGTCAGACTCTCTATCAAATCGAATGTCTGAGGAACGTAGCCAATGTATCTAAGCCTCAGCTCTGAAACCCTCGATCTCTTCCTATACTCAACCCTTACATTATTGAGATACACTTCACCGCGATCAGGAGGTATGAGGAGTGCAGCTATCTTTACAAGTGTTGTCTTCCCAATACCGCTACGCCCACGAATACACACAACACTACCACGCTTAACCTCGAGATCGATACCCTCAAGTACATACTCAGCTCCATACCTCTTCCACACATCCCTAAGAGCTATCACGCTACTCATCGACATAGCTACCCAGCCCATAGAACCACAACGTTTCTAGACATAGCGATACGATCAAAGCTCTCCCCCTCGCTATGTATAACGCTGTCCATATCCACAGATACGAGGCTAGTCAGAAAGCCATACACAAGGTTCTCAGCATATAGAAACACCGGTATGCTTCTCGGTATCGATGTATACGTACACACATGCTCAACATCTATACCTACATACCTCGCTAGGTACTGAACCTTGGTATCGCCAACAACGGTCCCCCCATATACCTGTCTTAGGTATTTCAAAAGCTCTAGCTCATCCTCTCTAAACACCCAGTAGTAAGAGATGCCGTCATAACCATTCAGAACCCTCTGAATAACT
>DQTV01000091.1 GCA_015662595.1 Ignisphaera aggregans | reverse complement strand
TGGAGATTCGAGTACCCGGCTGAGATTCAGCATCTTGCTAAGAAGCTCAATCTCAAACCGTTTGAGATACTCGATAGGATAGCGCCAGACTACGTATCGACGGCCATAGAGCCGAGTGCTGGTGATGAGGAGCTGTGCATAGCCTTGTTTACGGATTTCGAGTTTAGGGATCTGAATCGTATAGCGAATACGCTGATAGCCGTTGATTTAAGAGCTGAGCTCAGCGATAATGTGGTTCATGCTGTGGCTAAGCACGGCAGGGCAACGATATACAGTCATGGAAAGATCGAGGTTCGGGCCAAAGATTATGAGTATCTTGAGAGGCTTGTTAAGCGCGTTCTCTCGGCTATATTCATGGCTGTAAAGTGTTTTGGCTGCGGTCTATGTACCTATGCCTGTCCTCACCAGGCGATTAGGTACGGGGTTATCGACCCCTCTAAGTGTAAGCGATGTGCGAGATGCACCGCCATATGTCCCGCAGCCTCTCAGCTACCTAAGCACGGTATATACATGCTTAAGCGAGTTGTGGGGACGAGAAATCTTGAGCGAAAAACCGAGAAGCGAGGTAGTTGACTGGATTGATGCACTGCTAAGCTGGTTCTCTAAGCATGGAAGGAAGTTTCCATGGAGAGAAACCCGTGATTGGTATCGAGTCCTAGTAGCTGAGTTCATGTTGATAAGGACTAGATCTGAAGTTGTAGAGAAGGTATATCGCGAATTCCTCGAGAGATTCCCAACACCAGAGCACCTATGTAGAGCCGATCTTCGCGATGTAGAGGCCTTCTTTAAGCGTCTAGGGCTTGTACAGCGTAGTTACAGACTTCATAGCACTGTATGTCATATTCTCCACGAGTATGGAGGGGTTATGCCGTGTAGCTTTGATGAGCTTAGTAAGCTTCCTGGTGTGGGTAGATACGTTGCACATGTACTTTTGACACGGGTATGCGGAGAAGCAGTACCGTTTGTCGATACCAATGTTATCCGGGTACTGAGGAGGTTTCTAGGGGATGAACATCTCGATACTGAGAGCGCTGAGAGATGGCTTCTAAACACCGTTCCCAAACACGTATTAGAGCAGGTTAATACCGCACTCCTAGACCTAGCAGCACTTGTGTGTAAGCCGAGGAGAGCGATGTGTACGGTATGTCCTTTAGCCAGTTGGTGTCGAACCTCAGCCTCTCGCCCTAGTTAGTACGCGCATAACTTCGAGAGGGTAGTCGGTAATCACAATGTCTACTCCCAGCTCTACAAGTTTTGGAACTAGATGAATATCGTTTACGGTCCACACAGCTACCATAACACCATCTCGATGCATCATCTCGACAAGCCTCTTATCGATAAAGCCAAGCTCTACGGATATGCCATCAGCGCCAACCTCCTTGACAATGGAGCTGGATACTGGGTAGAAGGATACATTGCCTAGAAACACCGCTATACTAGGATCTAGCTCCTTGATCTTCTTAAGCACGTCGTAGAACCCAGAGGAGATGATTATAGGCCTCTTCACACCGTACGTATCTATCAATCTAAGAAGCTTATCCTCAACACCTCTAACCTTGATATCGAACCAAAACCTAAACTTCTCACCAAAGAGCTGAAGATACTCTTCCAGAGGTAACGGCTTTAGAAGTGGGTCCCCGAGAGCTGTTAACCTATAACACACCTTGGCACACATACGAGATATGAATGATCTTCGAAGACCTGTGGTGCTGAGACCGTGAAAAACCATTAACTTTCCATTCCGCTGATTAACGTCGATCTCCACAAACTCTATGCCGTGTTTCACCATGAACTTAGCTCTACGCTTATCATTAACTCGATGAGCGTAGACTATGGGTTTCGGTAACGATGTTAGTATGTCCCGTGAGGACCCCTCCTTCATAAGGTTCACATACTAGTCTAAGCTTCAGGGATTAACAAATTCCCCGTACATAACCATATCTTAAGGTTAGTACATGTCTAGCTGTAAACATTGTACACACAGTTTACCTCAAGCTAAGTTTTTGGGAGCTGGTATTCATAGCCCAACCTAATTTAAACCTCACTTCCTCCTCTGTCTCTAAGGGGTTTTGGTATGAGTGAACCCCTCGAGTCTAAGATAACGCGTGTTATAGTTAAGGCCGCTTCGAAGGATTGGGAAGAGATTGCGCATACCGATGTAGTGATTGTCGGTGCTGGACCGGCGGGAATGACGGCTGCTAAGTACCTTGCTCAACAGGGGTTTAAGGTGGTTGTCTTTGAGCGTAGGCTATGTTTTGGTGGTGGAATAGGTGGAGGGGGAATGCTATTCCATAGAATAGTGGTGGATGGGAGAGCCCTCCCGATACTAAAGGATTTCGGGATTAGGGTTTTGGAGGAGATTGACGGACTTTACGTCCTCGACCCGGTGGAGTTTATGGCTAAGCTAGCTGTTGGCGCTATAGAGGCTGGTGCAAAGATAGTTCACGGTGTATATGTTGAGGACGTCATCTTCAGAGAGAACCCATTGAGGATAGCTGGAGTAGCTATTCAGTGGAACGCTGTTCAACTCTCTGGTCTACACGTCGACCCCCTCTTTGTGTACTCTAGAGCCGTAGTTGATGCGACGGGTCACGATGCTGAGGTGGTTCGTGTTGTAGCTAGGAAACTCCCCGAGCTTAAGCTGGTGGTTCCAGGGGAGAGGTCTGCATACGCTGAACAGGGTGAGAGCATTATAGTTGAGAAGACTGGAGAGGTAGTTCCTGGACTCTATGTAGCTGGTATGGCTGTCGCCGCTGTGTACGGCATTCCTAGGATGGGTCCAATATTCAGTGGGATGCTTCTATCAGGTAAGCGTGTAGCTGAGCTCATAGCTCGTAACCTCAGTAAGTAGCTTCACAAAGTTTTCATAGAGTTGCGTATATACGTCTCGAAAACTTCGACGTACTTAAATCCGCTATCGGGAAAGATAAGAATTGCACTACCGGGGCTCTCCACAACACCGCTTTCTACCAGTTTACGAAAGCCTGCTACAACAGCTCCACTACTCAACCCTATCAATAGACCTTCATTTCTTGCAACCTCTATCGAACCCCTGACAGCCTCCTCAAGAGTTACGTCGACAAGATCGTCTATATCCACATAGTTCAGCCATTTACTCCCGGTATTCGCTCTCCGTAATCCAGGTATGGTATTGTTAGGCGCAGGCTGTACTCCAAACACCTTTACATAGCCACCATACCTCGATTTGAAGTACAGAGCTAGTGCAGCAAGATGACCGGAGGTTCCAGTGCCTGCAACTATAGCTCGAGGAACTATTCCTGCCTCTCTAAGCTGTAGATCAAGCTCTTTAGCTGTGTACCTAAGGTGAGCCTCGAAGTTGGCATCGTTATTGAACTGGTTGAGCATAACAGCGCTATCGCGTATCGCCTCCATCTCTACATCCTTCAGGATATCCGTTGTCAATTCTTTAGAGGATCTCACAACCTCGGCTCCCAACACCCTTAACATCACTTCCACAGCCTTCATAGCTGTACTTGGGAGGTATATCCTAGCGCTAGCTCCGTGGATGGCCGATATGGATGCCAACGCTAATCCGGTATTCCCAGAAGAGACTTCGTATAGCTTAGCTATCGGTCCATGCCTCTCAATCCACTGTACAAACATGTACCACGCAATCCTATCCTTGATACTACCACTAAACGGGTTGTACCACTCTAGCTTAGCCCAAACGTCTATCCCCTTCAACGACAGCCTCTCCAATTTAACGAGAGGTGTTGGCCAGTTACCGTATAGTAGCTCTAAGCTGTTCCTAAAGACCCGCATGGTGTTGGGCTTTATGTCGCTGTAAAAGCCTAGAGCTTCAAGGGGAATGAATATTCTAACAGCTCCATCCCTACTTATCGGAACACGCTTTACCCCAAGCTTCTTTAGAGCCAGGCAAAGCGAGGTATTTACGACGCGACCATCAACAACCACTATCGGTTCGTCTACACCTCCCTTAGCCAGTATCTTCCTGGCTATGGAGATAAACTCCTCGATGGGTATATCACCAACACACTCTACGCTCTCTATATCAACGATATCAACTCGACTCAAACCTCTCACCATCTATAGACTGTCTAGCGGTATGTCTACGCGTGGAACCTCGAAACAGAGTATGTGTCTAGATGTACGTGGTGGAAGCTTACGTCCTGATAAGGCGGCTTCCCTAACAAGCTCCTTAGTTACATTCCACCCCTCTCGCCAGCTATAGACCTTCACACAGTCGCTATCGTAATCCACGAGTATGGCTGGCACATACTTCTTACCCATCTGCTTGAGGATCTCAACTCTGTGATGACCGTTCAAGATAGTTAGTGTCTTGAGATCCACGATGATTGGATACCTCAGCACCCCGTCACTTACAATCCTCTTCTCAAGCTCGTGAAGATGCTCTTCGTCAATCTCCTCATGAGGCTTGAGAAGGGCTATGGGAACCAGAGCTAGGTACCACTTACCGCTACCATCTCTACGAAGTTCAATGACGTGCTTTTCGAACACAATGTTTTCATCCGTCGATATCTAAGCGATAGGTAGTAGCTTATAAACTCTGCACTAATGCTTAACGATATACGCTATATCATCGAGATCTGTGGGGTACTACATGAAGCTCGTAGAGAAGTACATTACGATACTACTGCTTACAGCTATCGGGTATGCATTGAAGCGTTGTCAAGGACTAGAGCGGGTATGGCATGGCGTCTCACTTATACTGTTCTACTTCTCTATACCGTTAACGATATTCTTCTCCACGGCTGAGATGCTAGAGATAGACACGTTGCTACTTGCTATACTCCTCGCCTTCATTCACATGGTCTGTGTCATGGCGATATCCTTTGTATTAGCTGCTAAGCTGAGGGGTGTGTGGATAACGATCGCTGTTCTCGGCTCACTGCCAAACTCTCTATTCCTAGCCTTACCCCTATCAGAGGTTGTCCTAAACAACGTCCATTCGGTAATACCACACGCAATTGCATTCAATGGCGTGCTCATACTCACAATAGCTATCCTGGAGCGGTTTATAGATCGTAGAGGAGGCTACAACAGCGTCATTAGGACCTTACCATACCTCCTAGCCTTCGTTCTAGCCATGATATTGAGGTACCTAGAGTTGACATCTCAGATACTCAGTTTAGAGGTCGTAACTATGGTACGACATGTTGTCGAGCTCGTCAACCTCTCTGCATTTATGCTTCTAGGAGCTGAACTCGAGGCCATAAAAGCTGTTCTCAGAAAAGAGATTGTCTATGTAGCTATCCTTAGATACCTAGTCTCACCCGCAACCCTAATGGCCGTACTGTCCATCTTCCCAATCTCCTTAGCTTCGCAAACACTGATCTTAGGAATGGTGATACAGAGCCTAATGCCTCCAGCGATAATGTGCATACCCGTATCACGGCTATACAATCTGGATAGAGAGCTTGTAGCGCTTGCCATAGCCATACTGACACCGATATCAACGCTGATAGCCATGGCAATACCCATCGTGATACGTTTATAGGGGGAGTACGTGAAGTTAAGAGATCGAGACGAAGGGTAAGGGTTTTAGAAGGAGATGGAGTGTAGGGCTAGGTACAGGTATGGGAATCTGAGTGCAAGGGGTTTGAGGTAGAGCTGGATACGGAGATGAGCTGTATGTTCGAGATAGCGCATTGGGGCGCACTACACTTAGGGAGGGGGTAAGCGGTAAGGCTATGTACCGGCGGGGTCCATGCAGTACGTATGGTTTGTACCAGGATATACACTTAGGTTCGTTATCACCGTAAACGATTCGTATTAAGCATTGCTTACAGCGTATCACTGTCAATGGCTTTACTAGGCGTTATGTAGTTGAGCCCTTTGTGGCATACTCACTTAACCGGGTGGCTGTAAATTGATACTCTCAGACTTTGATTTGAGAAGCTATATAGCGGCTCGAAGATTGGTTGTAGAGCCTTTCGATGAAGCTATTGTGAGGGAGAACGGTCTTGATCTTAGGCTTGGTGATGAGGTGTGTATGCTTGTTGAGAGTAGCGATGTATTCGATCCGTATTCTAGCGATACCGATGTATCTAGGTTCTATCGCTGTTGGCGAGCTCAGGAGTTTGTGATAGAACCACACAAACGTTACCTACTCACAACGGTGGAGTATCTGAAGGTGCCGCCCGAGCTCATGGCGTTTGTTGAGCTAAGGTCTACCCTAGCGAGGCTTGGTCTAGTCATCCCACCGACCATAATCGACGGAGGGTTTGAGGGTCAGATAACGATAGAGTTACAGGGGTCGACATTTCCCGTAAAGCTGAGAGCTGGTACACGCTTTCTACACGTCGTATTCGCTAAGGTTTCGAGCCCAATAGAGAGACCGTATAGCGGTAGGTATCAGGGTCAACGCGGAGTAGCACTACCCCGAATCCCTCTATAGACCGCTATAAACACAGGCTTAACCACGTAACGCCTTAACCTACACAGAACGTGGGTATCGCACCTACCTGAATAGCAGCAGTACTTCTACTAGATCCCCATCGCTTAACATAAGAGCCTTTCTAAGCGGTATGGGGGCTATAACCTCGATAACGTCATCGCCATAGTGTGTGACCTCGGGTTTCACAACGTGGACCTCCATATTCTGTATAGCTGCTCTCCATAGGTATATACGGTGAAATCCTTCCACTGGTGGTTCAACAACTATAGCTAGCCTACGATCTAGGGCCTTTCTAACCATCGGTATATACTCGGGTTCTAAAGCTATGTTGAGTGTCCCTGGGTAGGGTGTGTACCCAACAGCTTTAGCAATATTCTTAGCGTAGAGACTTACGAAGAACTCTCCCTCACCACGACCTGAAAACACTCTACCCTTAACGACAACGCCCTGCTTCATTTCTTACACCACGCTTTTAGAAGCTCTTCAACAGCCCTCCTAGCTATTGACAACGCGCTTTGCTCATCAATGAACCTGGTGTCTAACGATAGCACAACCTGATTACGAACAACATAGCCTCCATCTTCACTAGAGCTATAGCTTGTAACGACATCTATTCGCCTTATAGCAAAGGGTGTGTAGTCTCGGAAAACCTGTGCAAGCTTATGCCCTATGATATGAGCCATGTCTGTAGACACTATATCCGCCAAGACAAGCAGCGTCTCACCACAGAGCCTTGTAATGGATATCGACACCTCTTCACATCTAAGCTCGTTTAGCACCTTAAGGGGTATACCCTTGGGTAGCGTCTCAGCGTATAGAAATCGCTGTACATCCTCCTCACTCCTAGCCATAACAATGACATCGCCGTACAGAAACACGAGCGCTTCCTCACTACCTATGATCGGCTTCAAAAACTCAGGATCTCTACACCTAAGCTTTCTAGACATAGCTATTACCTAGCCACTACTTACCTAGACTATACATGGTAGCTTATACCCGTACCGGTAGTGGGTTCTCTACGCGTAGTGTGTTCTGTTTGCGCTATGGGTGGTGGAACAGGAGGTGGTAAGCCTAGTTCTCGTGCTAAGAGCGATAGGAGCGGAAGTACGTAGCTAAACGTTGCCATAAGTATTGGGGGTGGAACTCTATTCTGTGAAAGCTGGTTTTCGAGCTCTTTTAGCTCTTCACTACTCGTAGCGGTGATGAATGTCGATCCGCGGATGTCTAGTGTAGCTATTGGAGGATTGCAATCGACTTTGAATACGAAACCTATGCGTATTGAGCCGTCAGCAAGCTTCTCCGATCTACCAAACACGATCCTCAAACTTATGCTGAGCTGAGGTACTTGATCAAAGCTAAACCTCTCCGCCCTGATACCCTCGATACGAAAGGTTATGTTCGGCAGAGAGCTTCACCAAGAGCTTAGTCTGGTGATCGCAGACTATATGTCCTAACATCATGCCGTTCAACACCGCTTTCCCACACGACGTTGATGCTCACTATTAAGGGACATATAGCGGTAGCGTGGTACTATACTACGGCGATTTTCGATGTCGGTAACGAGAGATGAGATTGAGCGTATGTTGCTACAAGCTCCTGAAGATGTTTTGAAGGAGGTTGAGGAGTATGAAAAGCGAGAACTTTCACGGTATAGGGTAGGCGGCGTTAAGAAGAGGTTCCCAAGTAATGAGGATGTTGTGGAGGCTATAAAGGCTGTTAGTGGAGGTGTCATAACCCGAGCAAACATAGACCATCTGTTTGAAACTGTTAAGAAGTATCTCGAAGATAAGGGATTCGATACAAGGTTTCTAACCGAGGGTAGATTTTGGAGACTAGTTACGAGCCTAGCTAAGAAGGGTGCTTTGAAGTTAAGGCTCTGAGTAGCTATGTCGGAGTTACACAATGCTATAGATATACTGATGAGGGTTCAGGTACGTAGACTTGATGAGGTGTTTAGGTCTAGAGAGGTCTTCTCGGATAAGCGTGTCAATACTCCCTTTGCTCTGCGTCTAGACGGTGTTAGGTTTAGTCGTGTTCTCGCGGATTTTAAACCAAGGTCTTTCGAGGTTCACAAGGCCCTACTAACCGCAGCTATGAACATTATGGAGGAGCTAGGCTGTTGCTGTAGCTATGTTGTGAGTGATGAGATCAACGTTCTGTGTCTTGACTACGTAGCCTACGGTGGTAGAGTAGAGAAACTGGTGAGTATCTCAGCCTCTATAGCTGGCGCTACCGTCTCTACAGTACTTGGAAGAAGACTCTTCTTTGACTCTCGAATCATAGCTCTGAAAAGCGATACTGAGGTATCTAAGTACATACTTTATAGAGCTAGGGTTGGTCTGAACAACTTCGTTTCAGAGATTTTCCATCGAGTTACGGGATCTAAATACACACCGCCACTCAACTCCATGATTAACACCCTCAAGAGCTTGGGCATCGACATATATCGTGAGGAGGTATGGAAAGTTGTTGGGACCTCCGTAGTGAAGAAGCTGAGGATAAGAGCTGAGGATAAGCTGGGATGGAGTTACGAAGTGTGTCCTGGCTTCGTCGACGCAATCATATGCTCATTGACGCACCTACCTACAGGGTAGCTAGGCTGGAGAAGTAGTGTGGCGGGCCCGCCGGGATTTGAACCCGGGACCTCCGCCCAGGCCTGCCGAGGTTGGTCTACGGGTTAAGAGCCCGCCGCTCTACCGGGCTGAGCTACGGGCCCAGTCCATGTGGGGAATAGGGTAGTGGGGATGGTTATAAACTTTCTTGTTGTTAGCTAAGGACGTGCCTACCTAATCTTCTTGAATAGTATAGGCGCTTCGCTAACGTTGTATCTATGCCAATCCCCTACACTAAGCCTTTCAATGCCCTCGATTTCAAACCCTAGCGACTTGGCCACCACCATACTCGTCTTCGGCATGAACGGGTAGAGTAGTGTAGTCGCTATCCTTATACACTCCAGTACGTTGTATAGAGGCTTCCTTGGATCCTCCAATCTCCACGGCTCTGTCTTGTTTAGATACGCATTAGCCTCCCTATAGATATCGAATATCGCTATGAGAGCTTCGCTAAACCTAAACTCATCCATAGCTCTAAACACCCTCTCAACTGATTCTCGAACTCTTGAACTCAGCTCTGTATCGACCATCTCCGGCCCGCCCTCTACACTACCACCAAGCTTTTTGAGCACAAGCACTCCCGCTCGCCTAACGAGATTACCGAACGTGTCTGCTAACTCGCTATTGAACGCATTGTCTAGCTGTTCAGTGCTAAACTCAACATCCTTTTCAAGACTCGAAAACCTCATAAGCAAGTACCTAACGGGATCCGCACCGCCATACCTAGCTACGAGCTCGTCTATCGACACAATATTCCCAGCACTCTTCCCCATCTTGAGACCTCGAAGCGTTATGAAGGCATGTATGATTACCTTTCTAGGCGGTGGAAGATCTAGCATTGCTAGTAATGCAAACCATATCGCGGTGTGGAACCATAGAATATCCTTACCTATTATGTGGTGAACTGCGGGCCAGAACTTCGCTATACGCGACTCATCACTTCCATAGCTAAGAGCTGATATGTAGTTCAACAAAGCGTCTATCCATACGTAGACTGTGTGTTGAGGATCCCACGGAGCTTCGATACCCCAGTACACTCTGTTGCGAGGTCTGGTTATGGATAGGTCTCTAAGACCTTCCCTGCTGATCTTGGAGAGTACCTCCTTGGCGTAGCTACGTGGGTACACTATGTCCTTAGTGAGTAGCTCCTTAACATAGTCTTCGTAAGCTGAGAGCTTTAGAAAATAGGTCTCCTCCTCAAGATTTTCAAGCTCCTTACGGTGAATCGGACACAGCTTCTTACCATTCTCCTCGATGTACTCGCCCTCACTGTAGAACTTCTCACAGCTTACACAGTATAGACCTCGGTACGTACCTCGATAAATCAAACCCTTACTGTATATCTTCATAAGAGCCTTCTTGACCGTTTCTACGTGATCCTCATCCGTAGTCCTGATGAACCTATCATACGAAATGTCTAGGAGACTCCAGTACCTTTTGAACACCTCAGACATCTCATCAACAAACCTCTTAGGGTCTAAACCGCGTTTCTCAGCTTCACGCTGAAGCTTAAGTCCATGCTCATCGGTTCCCGTTAAGAAGAACACTTCGTCTCCTTTCAGCCTATGCCATCTGGCAAGGACATCGGCCATTATCGTTGTGTATGCATGACCTATATGCGGCTTATCGTTTGGATAGTATATCGGTGTCGTTACGTAGAATACTCCCACTTTCCTACCACCTAACTCACGCACTAGAGGAGCAAACCCTTTAACCTCATATAACCAATACCTAGCTTTCAAAACTGTTTATACAGAGTCATGATAGGATAGCTTTTAGCAAAAGCTCTTGTATTGATATGTTCTCAATACTTAGCCTAGCTTTCCTAGCCGCATCACTAAACTGTATTCTACACGTTGGACAAGCATGTACAACTATCTTCACATTCTCTGGAATTTCGCAAAGTCTTGTAATCCCTATAGATACGGATAGCTCCGGATCAACAATTCTTAGATTGCCTCCAGCACCACAACACCTTGCATAGGGACCCCACCTCTTCATCTCTATCAATTCTGCACCCACAGCTCTTAGAAGCTCACGAGGCTCGCGATACACACCTTCATGTCTTCCGAGATCGCAGGGATCGTGATAAGTTAACTTCATGTGTATGGGCTTAGCTATGGTCAGCTTACCACTGTTTAGAAGTCTATACAGGAATTGTGTTGAGTGTAGAATCTCTAGCCCCAGCGACCTAAGGTCTATACCTATACGCGGATAGACGCTCTTCAAAGCTCTATAACAGCTAGGACAGGGAGTTATCACTAGACGTACATTCAGACCTCTGATCATCTTCAGATTCTTTTCAGCAACCATGCGTAGACCGCTAAGGTCTCCAGCTAGGTATAGAGGCATTCCACAACAGTATTCATCTGAGCCTAGAACCTGGTACTCAATACCTGCAATCTCTAGGATCTTAGCTAGTGCACGAACGCTCTCCCTATCAACATAGCTAGCCATACACCCAGCAAAGATAAGCACGTCCCCACGCCTATTTGGCGATAGCCCTTCTAGCCATGCACTACGCTCATCTCTAGGAATCCATAGCGGATTCCCAAAGCTCTCATCCTTAATACCCTCAAGAGCATCCACAAGTCTTGAGGGAGCTAAACGCTCCTCAAACGCTTTCATACGCATCTTTACCACAGCTTCACCAATCTCTATACCGTGGTAACACACAGCCGTACATGCATCGCATACAAGACATAGGTATAGACCGTTTCTACATGCTTCCCTAATCCTGTCTAAACCATCTCTAGGGTCTGCCACAAAGCGATAGATAAACCTCATCGCGAGGGGGCCTCTAAATCTAGAGGGGTCAAGGCTATACACCGGGCATGCGTCCAGACAGGCTAGACACGTGATACATTTTCTATAGCGTTGAATTTCTAACGCGATATCTCTATCCATAACCTCTGGAGCTACATACCTCTCGAACCTGGTTAGGCGGATAGGTATCCCCGAGATAATGCGTCTCCAAAGCGAAGAGCTATCAATAACGAGGTCTCTTACAACCCTAGCCACTGATAGAGGCTCGATAACTACCTCGTGTCCGAACGTAGCAACCACCTTTTCAACTGTTGTCTGACATGCAAGCATAGGGATACCGTTCACTCGTACTGCACAGGATCCACAAACACCTCTCCTACAGCTATAGCTAAATGCGAAGGTTGGGTCTATATCATCGCGTATCCTAAGCAGGAGATTTAGTAGCGACTCCTTAGGATCAGCCTCTACCTCGTACTCCATATACTTAGGCTCAGCATCTCTCTCCGGATTGTATCGAAATATCTTTAACCTGATCCTCAGATCGGGGATCACCTCGGAGGATTGATCCTAGTTATCTTGACAGGTTCAAAGAAATGTATTAACGCACCTCTATCCAACTTAAACAGTATGTGTTTAAGCCACTCGCTTTGCGTATGCGGATAGTCCTCGCGGTAGTGAGCTCCCCTAGACTCGGTTCTTATAAGTGCAGATCTTACAACGACTTCGGCAACTCTAACCGTGTTTATACACTCCAAAGTCCTTAACGCAGCCAGGGAGAAGTGCCTCCCATCGTTAACCGCTAGTCGGGGTAGCAACTCATGCTTTATGTACTCAATCTCGCTCAATGCTTTTGAAAGGCCTTCACCTCGTCTAACCAAGGCTACGTATCTCCACATAGTCTCACGCAACCTCTTACGGATATTCGTGTAGCTGATGGAATACCCTTCCCTCCACCTAAATAGGTTCTCTACCCTCTCTATTTCTAGTCTAACAGCGTTAGTATCGATCGATGCATAGCCTACGCTACGAGCGTAGCTAGCTGCTGAAGCTCCTGCACGACGACCAAATACTAAAGCATCTGCAAGCGAATTACCCCCAAGTCTGTTAGCACCGTGAACCCCCGAAGCTACTTCACCAGCTGCGTAAAGCCCCTTAACGTCTGTAGCTGCGTTTACGTCTATCCTAACACCACCCATGAAGTAGTGCGCTGTTGGAATGACCTCTATCCTATCTCGACACATATCCACGCCTAGCTGAAGAAGAAAACGATACGTCGACTCTAACCTTTCCCTAACCCTCTCACAGGGTATATGTGTTATATCCAGATACACACCACCATGCTCAGTACCCCTACCCTCAACAACCTCTCTCCAGATAGCTCGAGCAACAACATCTCTACCCGCAAGCTCCATCTCATCTGGGGCGTATTTCGACATGAAACGCTCTCCAAGAGCGTTAAGAAGGATCCCACCCTCAGCTCGAACAGCCTCAGTCACCAACTGTCCACGTGCTGCTTCAGGCCATGCAAGACCCGTTGGATGGAACTGAACCATCTCCATATCCTTAAGAACAGCGCCTGCATCGAGTGCAAGAACCATGCCATCTCCAGTAGCCTCAGCTGGAGTAGTGGTAATCTCATATATCTGTGAAGCTCCACCCGCAGCCAGGACTATAGCCTTAGCCTTTACCACGATGGGTTCCCATCCCCGAACATTCCATATTACAGCACCACCAACTCTATCGCTGCTTACCAGTATTTTCGAAGCGTAGTGATATTCAAGCATCTCTATGCCGAGATCGAGAGCTACTTCAAGAAGTGTAGTAACAATTTCGTGACCAGTCCTATCGGAGGCGTAGCACGTTCTTCTACGACTCTGCTTACCAAAAGCTCGCTGAGCTATAAGACCATTATCTAGTCTAGAGAAGACAGCTCCCCACTCCTCCAACTCATATACACGGTCTATAACCTCCTTAACTAGAACCTCTACAAGGTCTTGATCGTTTAGATACGCACCACCGCGTATGGTATCCTCAAAGTGTTTCTCCCAACTATCATCCCTATCAACATTGCATAGAGCTGCATTGATACCCCCTTCAGCCATGGTAGAGGCGCT
>DQTV01000020.1 GCA_015662595.1 Ignisphaera aggregans | reverse complement strand
GTTTCTGAAGAGTTTCGAGCAAAGGTAGTTGTTGATGCTAGTGGCGTTGCGGCTGTTGTAAGACGTTCACTACCTAGTGAATGGTGGGTTTCAGAATCTATCCCTCCCGAGGACTTTAACCTTACGTATCGCGAGATATGGAGTGGAGACATCGATATAGATCACGACTTTGCATGGATATTCCTAAACACTTCAATAGCTCCTGGTGGATATTGGTGGCTTTTTCCTAAGAGAAAGGGGGTTTACAATGTTGGGCTCGGTGTTCAATGGAAAAAGGGAAACCCAAATCCCAAAATACAGTTTGAACGCTATGTAAAGTCTCGCTATAGGAAGTACATCAGCGAGGTGATAGATCGTGGTGGTGGGATAGTGCCAACGAGAAGACCCATACCATGCATGGTATGGAACGGCTTTATTGTGATAGGCGATGCCGCAGCAACGGCAAACCCTGTTCATGGTGGAGGGATAGGTCCTGCAATGCTTAGCGCAAACATAGCTGCAAAGGTGGTGGCAGACGCTTTTGATCGTGGTGATTTCTCGCTTAACACCTTATGGAGATACCATAGGGAGTATCACCGAGTTTATGGGGCGAAGCAAGCAGCTTTAGACGTGTTAAGGATGTTTCTTCAGACTATGACGAATGAGGGGCTGAACTTCGTATTTCGAACCAAGTTAGTTGATGGGAGAGAGCTCTATGATATTGGAGCTCAGGGAATTTTGCATCAAAGTATACTCGCAAGAGCTGACTCACTACTAAGGTTGATTGCGAAACCGGGATTCCTCACTAAGCTATGGAAACTTAAACAGTTTATGGACAGGGCTAGAGAACTCTATCTAAGCTTTCCAGAAACTCCTGAAAGGTATGAAGCGTGGCGGAATGAGGAGAGAAAATTCTTCGAGAGTTATCGTGAGTGGTTGGCTAAGAGCTCTTAAAGCACGATCTGTGTACGTACCCCCTCTCAACTCTAACAAAATCTACGGGATTGCCAGGGGGCTCCTTGTATAGAGTACAGTCTGGTATTCCAGCTTTGATGAACGCTCTATGTCTATTCCTACAACTTTCACATCTACCGCAATGCACTTCATCACTCAGATAGCAGCTCCAAGTCTCATAGATTAGATGTCCAACAAGCTCCTTACATAGTCTAAGATTCTCTGCCTTACCTAAGCCCTCACGACTGGGACTCCATACCTCAACTCTACGCATGTTACGGAAGTGACATAGCCTATAGGCTAGTTGTAGCGCTTCTATGCATTCTGGGCTACAATCTGGATATAGCGGTTCCCACGTATCTGCACGAGGAGCGATGTCATCGTAGTGAGCACCAAACACAACATAGATACTAGCTTCAGGATCTCGTTCAAGCAGTGTGTACGCATATGCAACCGCTATAGAAAGCATAACTACATTCCTTATCGGAACAACAATGGTAGGACTATACTCCTCCCCAACCTCTACATCCTCATCCGTTAGCTGTGTTCCTCTCCATAGATCCTTCATAAACGACATATCTATGATTCGATGCTCAACTATGCGCCCCCAATGATTGTTGATGGACGTTTTTGTAAGCTCTGAGATGAGCTTTTTGGCTATGCTAAGTTCGCGAGAGCCTTTCTGACCATAGTTAAAGCTAAGCGCATACACATCACATCCTCTAGCAAGCCATCGCACCATGTAGCAGAAGCTATCTGGACCTCCGCTAACCACAGCTACAACCTTACATGGCTTCAGTACCCTAGGCTCTACGCCCATTCTAGAGCTGAACTCTTGATACACGCCCCTCACCTCAGCCTTACTTCGCTACTCAGGTCAGTGACGTTCGAGGGTGTAGGTACAGTACCTATACGCTTTAGCAGTGCAACGCCTAGGTATACGAATGGCGTGTCTAGTACGGCGATACCCACCTTAACTAACCACATCGAGAATATCATGTTAAGCAGTGTGTTCAGCTCTACAACGCCGTAAAACGCTATCGTTGTAAATAAAGCGGAGTCGATGAACTGACTCACGGTGGTTGAGGCATTGTTCCTTAACCATAGGTACTTACCCCTAGTCAACTGCTTCCATTTCCAGAATGCCCAGACATCATGATGCTGACTTGCTAAGTATGCAATTATGCTGGCAAGCACTATCCTAAGCTGAGGAGCGAACACACGTTCGAAAAGCCGTTGCTGTGTAACTTCGAGGGGAGGCATTAGGTAGTCTAAGCCGATTAGCATGAGCAGAGATAGCTCAGCTGCAAGACCCGCCCACACAATGAAGTGGGCAATCCTTCGACCGTAGACATCGTCTACTATATCGGTTATCGGGAAGGTGAGGCAGTAAGCGATAGTACCCGCAGGTACGATAAAACCGAGAATGTTGATTAACTTTATGCCTGCAGCTATGTTAGCAAAGACAATAGCAGCGCCAAAGACACCAGATAGTACGGCAATTACAGCGATATCCCTCTCCGTGAGCGGCGTAGCGCTATTCTGGGACTTCACGGAATATCACCCAGCCCTTTCTGAGCCTGTTGATAAGCTTGGGGCGAGCTATAAATACTGATTTATCGCGTATACTGTTAGTGATCGTGATGAGTGTGCCATCGGCTGACCTAGTGATGTAGACCCCTTTAACTGATCTACGCCAGATTGCAGTGCTTTATATCGCTCCGAGTATCGAAAACTAGCTAACGGAGCTGATTCGGGGTTCGGAGTTGGCTTTCAGGGATAAGCTACGTGCATGGCTTAGTCTTATACGTATAGGCAATACCATCGCAGTGGGTTTAGCGTCGCTTGTAGGTTACACTATCTGCGGCGGTGAGCTTTCTTCACATAAACCACTTCTACTCTTCATCGCTGCAAGCTTCATAGCTGCAGGGACATATATGATCAACGACTATTTTGATCGCGACGTAGACTCTATTAACAAACCGTGGAGGCCAATACCATCGGGTCTTGTACCAGCCTACAAGGCCTATACCATAGCTTTGATCCTGCTGAGTATGGGTGTGATCATGTCGATAACTATATCGGCTCTAAGCTTAGTAATCGCGATAATAGCAGCCCTTCTCTCATATCTCTATTCATGGAAGCTCAAGAAGGTGTTGATTGTGGGCAACCTCGTGGTCTCACTCTTAGCAGCGCTATCGATTGTGTTTGGAGGGGCCGCAACGTCTAACCCTATACCAGCATCCATACCTGCACTCTATGCCTTCCTCATAAACCTTGGGAGAGAGTTCATCAAGGGTATCGAGGACGTCGAAGGCGATAGGATGCACGGTGTAAATACGCTTGCTACTCGATATGGAGTTCACATAGCTTACATCGCCGCGGCCACTGTGCTATTGCTACTCGTAGCGATAAGCCCTCTACCATTCATAGCCCTGAACTACAGCCTTCTATACCTAATCATAGCTGTGATAGGCGTCGACATACCGATAATCTTAGCGCTGTTCATAGCTCGGAGGATGGATCCCGAGAGCGCATGGAAAGCCACGAGGATCATGAAAATCTCGCTGCTCATGGGGCTCATCGCATTTCTATTCCGTTAACAATATGGAGCTCTGTCAACACGTCACCTCGTTAGCCAGCTAAATGATTTTCGCATACTGAGCTCGTAGCCTAGACATACTCCTCGACAACACCGAGAAGATGCATAGCGTACCTCATGTATAGATAGAGTAAGTCTGAAAGCCTATTGAGGTATACGTACACCGCTTTTTCAATATAGCCGCTACGTAGAAGCCTTGAAGCATACCTCTCTACGCGTCTACACACAGTTCGCGCAAAGTTGATTATCGTGATTTGCAAAGGTCCTGAGGGAATAATTAGCTGGTTTAGCTTAGGTAAAGCACTCGAGAGCTCCTTAATCCTACTCTCAACATCTTTAAGTACCTCTGACGATATGGGGCACTCAGCTATGCCCCTACCTCCACGCGCTAGGTAACTAGCAATTCTAAACAGATGTAGCTGATGTTTCTTCAACTCGCTGTCTAGATCTCTAAGCTTTTCATGTTGTGAGAGAAGGCTTCGAGCAATGCCTATAACCGCTATGAGTTCGTCTATCTGACCAATCAACTCTATCACTGGGCTATCTTTAGAGACTCTACCGATTATAACATCTGTATACCCTTCATCACCTCTGTGGTATTGCTTCATAGCTTCACAACCAACAGTAGGTAGAGCATGAACTACTATAGCTCTTTAAGGAACTCTATCGAGTTATCGACGTACATCGCAACGAATCACTATGGCTATCGATCTTGATAAGCTTCCTCAGCTAAAATAGGCTGAGGCTATGACGAAAGTTTCAGTTAGAAGCGTACTATCGAGAGTCTCAAGATATATCGAGGTAGTGTTGGACTCCTTCAAGCGTAATGATAGTGTTATCTTTGAAGCTTATCCCGGTTTCGGCAAGTCATTTCTAGGTCTATCGGTACTCAGAGCATTCAATACAGGTCTCTACGTTACTCGCACAATTGCGGAGATGAACGTTGTGATGAATATAGGTGAGCTCATGAATATCGATATCAGACCGCTCTATGGAAGAACACAGCTCTGTACAAAGTTCTCAAGCATAGAGGTGGTGGAACTCTTTTACAAGCTATGTCGTGCGCATCGAGTTGTAGGTCTATGTAAGGAGAGTACCGAGAAGGAAATCGTGGACAAGTTCTCATCTATACGCGATCCTGAGGAAGTGAAAGCTCTAGGTAAAGCGCTCGGAGTGTGTCCGTATCGTCCACATCTACTTGCCTCACTAAGTAAGCGCTATGTTGTAACAACCTACGAATTCGTGGTGCATCACCGAACCCTACGACAGCTTGATCGCGATGTTGCTATCTATGACGAGTGCCACTCTATTCTTGACCTAGTCGATCTCTATGTGCAGAAGCTGGATAGGTATGAACTAACAGCTATGGCTGAAAATATTCGCAATTATTTTCCGAAACTCGCATATGTTTTAAAGAGCATAGCAAAGCGATGTGAAAGCGTCGATGAGCTGCTTGATACGTTGGTAAAGGTTGTTGAGGAAGGAATAGAGGGTAGCGAGTTGTTTGACGATATTGTTAGTGCGTATCTCAGCAACAGAGTCTATATCGATAGAGATACGGATACTGCATATCTATTAGTAAAACATATTGAGCTGGAGTTAGGAAGGCGCAAGCTGTATATGACTGCATACGTACCACCCTTCCTTATAACTAAGAAGGTCTTTGTACGGGTTGAAGACCCTCCTCTACGCATTCCTGTGACCATCGACACCTCTCTAACGTCACGCTACACTGCACGAGGGCCAGACTTCGCACAGAAGCTTGCTGAAGTAATTTTGCAGTACATAGATCGTGGATGCGCTAATCTCATAGTCTTGCCTAGCAAGAAACTTAGTGAAGATGTTGAAAGGATACTCTTAGCCAAGGGTTTTAGAATTGCACCACCACAAGCAATAGATAAGGTTAGTGAGGGGACGTTGGTTATCGACGTAGCAGGGGGCATAGCAACTGAGGGTATAACACC
>DQTV01000071.1 GCA_015662595.1 Ignisphaera aggregans | reverse complement strand
GAAGAAAGAGGAGGAAAAGAAAGAGACTGTAAGCGAAGAACAACTAGCAGAAGGACTAGCAGCACTATTTGGATAGGATAGCAATACTTTACGCTCAGATCAGGCTCTATCAGCAATTAGCGATATTTAAACCTCTATATTTGCGTGACCACGTCTAAGATCTTCCTCACTCTTTCCAAGTCTATGCATTAGCTCTGCAACAACAGCGTCTAAGAACACCATTGTTGTATCCTCAAACAGTGTTCCTAAAGGTGCTAACGGCTCATGTAGTCCAAGAATCTGTCGTGCAAAGTAGTCCTCTACTTGGCTAACCTTAGTTCTTCCTGGAACCTCTACAACTATATCAGCTATCTTAGCTAATGGAGAGTCGGTAAAGGTGGTGATAGCAACAACCTTAGCACCAACAGATTTTGCTGCTTCAGCTGCTGTAACAATAAGTCCTGTTCTACCAGAGCCAGAGATCGCTATCACAACATCTCCCTGCTTAACCGGGGATACAATAGTATCTCCAAGCACGTAAACATCAAAGCCCAAGTGTTTTAACCTCATAGCGAATGCTCTACCAACAAGCCCACTTCTACCAGCTCCCATCACAAGCACTTTCTTACCCGCCTTGTACGCTTCAACAAGTAGCTCTACAAACTTCTCAAGCTGAGTTTTCCTTAGGACATTGAGCGCATTAAGTATGAAGTTCGCTATCTGCATATATGCACGATAAAACAGAGGCAGAGATTCAGCTATTTCAACGCTACCCAATTATATCCCTCAACAACTTCTCTAATAAATGATAAAAACTTTTCTTGGTCTGACCCTTAGCATAAGGTCTTATATCCCCCGCTACCTTTCATACCCTAGTTAAGGGAGGTGCCGCCGTAGCTCAGCCCGGTAGAGCGCCGGCCTTGTAAGCCGGTGGTCGCGGGTTCAAATCCCGCCGGCGGCTCCAAATATCTTCATAAGTTCTCAGCACTTAACACCGTGAGTTAAGGCTTATCTAGGTACATAAGCTCCTACCTGAGTAGTGACCGTTGTATGCCTCAGGCAATTAAGGCAGACGTGCTGTATACAGGTAAGCCAGGCGAAGTTCTAAGGAATGTCTATCTGATATGGAATGGCAGAAACATAGTAGGGATATCGGAGGAGAAACCGAGTAAAGATGTTGAGGTTTTTGAGTTTGATTACACGGTCGTGACACCAGCTTTCATAGACGCCCATAGCCATATCGGAATGGTACGCGCTGGGGAACCTATAGATGAAGAGGAATCCAATGAGAAATTCGATACGGTATTACCGATGGTTGACGCTCTCTATAGCGTGTATATGGATGATAAAAGCTTTAGAGAGTCTATTGAATGGGGTGTGCTCTACTCTTGTGTACTGCCTGGAAGTGGCAATATAATTGGCGGACGAGCCGTGATTATCCGTAACTATGCTAGAGATATCGAGGAAGCGTTTATTAAATACGCTGGTATCAAGGCAGCTTTAGGTTTCAATCCTAGGAAAACTATCGAGTGGAAGGGAACTAGACCCCATACTCGCATGGGTGCTGTAGGCATTCTTAAGAAGTGGCTTACGAAGGCTCGAGATGCACTCAAATTAGTTGAAGGAGGAAAGAAAAGTTTAGAAGAGATAGAGCCGGAGTTGCGAATGCTATTTCCAGTTATCAAAGGCGAGGAAGTACTTAGAGTACACGTACATAAAGCCGACGATATTGCAGGACTTATAATGTTACGTAGAGAGTTTAATCTTCGAGTAGTCATTGAACATGCATGCGATGTCAGTACAAGGGACACCTTTGAAAAGATTAAACGTGAGGGGATACCCATAGTGTACGGACCTGTGGATGCCTTTGCTTACAAGACAGAGTTAAAGCATGAATACTGGAGGAACATTAGGTATTTAGTGGAGGTAAAGCCATTCTTTGGACTTATGTCAGATCACCCTGTAGTACTTCAAAGAAATCTGTACTTACAGCTTAGATTCTTTAGACGTTTTGGAATGTCTCGCGATGAATGTATCTCCTTGATAACCTACAATAATGCTAAGATATTAGGCATAGACGACGTTGTGGGCAGCCTTGAACCTGGTAAGTGGGCGAGCTTCGTTGTATGGAATGGAGATCCGTTCAGCTTAGAATCCTATCCAATCCTAGTAGTTGGAGAAGGAAGGATACTGCATAGTGAAGATTAATGGTGTATAACACAACACTCTAACAATAACAATGCCCCACGATTGAACGGTATATAACGTCGTATCCGCGAAACACCGTAGCTAAAATCAGTGACTAAGCTAGGCGAGATGCAATGACCACATCGATGAACTTAATAAAGTTTGTGAGGAGGTTGAATAGGCATCCTCGCTCAATTCTTAACTTCTTTGATGATGCTGGGGGGTTTGTTTTCAATAGCAAGTATATACTAGTAAAAGTCGATGGGTTTGCAGCTTCACGTGCATTATATCCTTGGTGTAGAATGTCCGATTTGGGCTTTCGGGCTATTACAGCTGCGATCAGCGATGTCATAGCTAAGGGGTGCAGACCTATCGTTTACGCCATCTCTATAGGCGTAACCAACAATCACCTCATCGACGATATTATGCAAGGTATTGAAGAGGGTGTGAGACTATATGGAGGTTATGTAGAGAACTTTGATACAAACTTTGGTAACGATGTATGGGTAGACGTGTTCGTCTTAGCAGAGTGCAGAGTTTATCCAGTACCGCGGAGCGTAGAAGCTGATGCAGAGTTGATACTAGTCGATAGAATTGGAAGCACCGCTATTGCATACATAGAGCACTATATCTATGGAGAGAAACCTGAAGACGAAAGCGTTGTAGAGCGTGTATGTAGACCTAGAGCCCCACTGTCTGTTGTTGATGTGATTGAGAAGTACAGATCGTCGATCATAGGGTCTATAGATATTAGCGATACTTTTGCAGAAACCCTTTACGACCTTGTATTGGCAAGCAATGGTAAGTACGGTATATACCTCGATTTCGATCCTAGCATGATCGCAGATTCAAACCTCATCAACTATGTGTATGAGAAAAAGCGTTTAGATGTGCTTACCGGGATATTTATATCGAATGAAGAGTACATCCCTATACTCGTCGTACGTAAGCAGTATGTTGAGGATATACTCAATGAGTTAAGGGACAAAGGCTTTAATCCCTATGTCTTAGGGTACGTAACCTGCACTACAAATCAGGTTGTATGGCGAGGCATTAAAGTGAAGAAAATAGTGTGGAATTACGCTAAAGGTCGCATATCGATTCTTAATTCCTTGTAATCACCCCAAGTGTTAAATAGGAGTTGTTGATGTGTTCACTTTGGAGGCTACTACCATGAGCATAGAGCCTAAAGTCGTATCGACTCTTAATAGAGATCAGAACGTCGTGTACGTACACGACGTAGGTAAGAGCATAGCTATAGGGGGTCCTCTACCATCAGTTAAGAATGGTGAGCGCTTAGTTCGCTGGACTTCAAGTCTATGCCCATATTGTTTTAGGATCTTACCAGCCATCATAGTTGAACGAGAGAACGCCTTATACATACGCCGACTGTGTCCAGAACATGGCGAGATAGAGGAGATATACTTTAGCGATTCAGAGATGTTTCGTAGATTTGAAAAGTATGAATACGAAGGTCGTGGCGCTGGGTATGCCTATACAATCGCTTCCGCTCCATGCCCCTTAAACTGCGGACTTTGCACTTTACATAAAAGTCATACATCATTACTAAACATAGTTCTTACAAATAGGTGTGATCTTAGTTGCTGGTACTGCTTCTTCTACGCTGAACGCATGGGTGTTGTCTATGAGCCTACTAAAGAACAGATAGCTATGATGATTCATGCCCTTAAAAAACAGAAGAACATAGTTCCAGCTGTTCAGTTGACTGGAGGCGAGCCAACATTACGTGAGGATCTTGTAGAGATTGTAAGGATGTTACGAGATCTAAGTGTGAGGCATATCCAGCTGAATACTCATGGTATTAAATTTGCGTATCTATACACACAGAGTCCGAGCAAGGCTATTGAATACGCAAAAGAGCTTCGCCAGGCCGGTATTAACACCGTCTACCTTAGTTTCGATGGTGTAAGACCTGAAACCAATCCTAAAAATCACTGGGAGTTTCCAATAACAATGGAGGTATTTCGGCACTCTGGAATGACAAGCGTAGTTTTAGTACCTACTGTGATACGCGGCGTTAATGACCATGAACTTGGTGACATAATTAAGATTGCGGCTCACAATATTGACATCGTACGGGGTGTAAACTTTCAACCGATAAGCTTGGTTGGGATGATGAGAAAGCATGAACGTAGTAAGTATAGGATAACGATACCTGACGTAATAAAGAAGATCGAAGAGCAAACCCAGGGAGAGATATCGCGCAACGATTGGTATCCCGTTGGCACGGTAGTTCCACTAGCTCGATTTATTGAGGTTTTGGATAGGAGTAAAAGAGCTGAGTTCACAACACATCCAGCATGTGGAGCTGCGACCTATGTATACGTGGAGAAAAAGAATGGTGATTACCACTTCATACCGATAACGCGTTTCATAGATGTAGACGGGCTAATAGAGTATGTGTATAGAAAGTATAGAGAACTTGAAAGTAAGCCGCGTGTATTAGCGAAGATGCTCGCCATACCTACGATATTGAACATTGTTAATAGGTATATACTTTGGGATAGGGTTCCCGATCCTATTAAGTCGGAGTTCAAATCGATAGTGCTAGACATATTCTTTAAACGTAGCTATGAAGCTTTGGGTCGATTACACTACAGATTGCTGTTCTTAGGCATGATGCACTTTATGGATGAATGGAACTATGATGTATGTAGAGTCATGAGATGCGTAATTCATTACGCTCTACCGGACGGCAGGATAGTGCCCTTCTGCGCATTCAATATCCTTAACGATCTGTACAGAGAGCCCTCACACATACGCTATGGTATACCATTAGAGGAGTACGTTAAAACTTATGGTCATGACAGGATATACGGCGTCAAATACGTTCGTAACAGGGAGCTAATAGAAAAGTATGTAAGGAGCGAGGCTTATAGACGAGTGTACGAGCCAGTACTATCGTCATCGAGATAAGAGTTTGATGTTTTAATGCAGTAATCATCGCGAATAGCTTAGGTTCAAAGCGACATAACGGTGCTACACCCCAATGGCTCTATATTTGCGTGCTAGCTCTAGAAACTCATCAACTAAGTCCTTTATAGTTGGTCCTTCAACTATCTTAAGCTCGAATGAGACCCTAACAACAGGCTTATCAATTCTTATAAGCTTAGCAATATCAGCAGGCGTTCCTAACACTATAACGTCGCAGTCAATTCTACGCAGTGTTTCTTCCAGATCTCTAAGCTGATCTGGAGTATAGCCTGTACTCGGTAACACTGGGCCTATATGTTTGTACTCCTCAAACATTCTCTTTATAATTCCAACAGCATAAGGCTTAGGATCGACTATTTCAGCACCATACTTCTTAGCAGCGACATATCCTGCACCATAGGGTAAACCTCCGTGAGTTACTGTAGGCGAATCCTCAATCACTACAACTCTCTTTCCTGAAATGAGCTCGGGCTTATCAACATGTATTTCCATATCAGCTTTGATTATATGAGCCTTAGGATTAATCTCTCGAACATTTTTAACTATAGTCTCTACGTCTTCCGCTCTAGCTTGTGAAACCTTAGTGATTATGATTGCGTTTGCCATACGCACATTTACTTCACCAGGGTAAGCTCGTATCTCCATACCAGGCCTCATGGCATCTGCAACAGTTATCATATACCACGGTCTAAAGAATGGCCAATCATTGTTCCCCCCATCCCATAGTATTACGTCGCCCATCTTCTCAGCTTCTAATAGTACTTTGCCATAATCAACACCTGCAAGCACAGGTACACCCATTTTTAGATGAGGTTCGTACTCTTCACGTTCCTCTATCGTTACACCATACTTATCAAGATCTTCAAGAGTTCTAAAGATCTGAACAGCCATTCTCTCTAAGTCTCCATAAGCCATTGGATGACGAACTACGACATATCTTATGTTACGAGATTTTAGTTCGCGCGATACGGCTCTAGAAACTGTGCTCTTTCCAGCTCCTGTCTTTACGGCTGTGACAGCTATTACTGGCTTTGTACTCTCAATCATAGTTTCGTTAGGTCCTAGGAGCCTAAAACTGGCACCAGCAGCTAAAACCATAGAGATTTTACGACCTAGCTCCTCATACGTTAGATCGCTATAACTTAAAACAACTTCGTCAACCTTAAACTTGGTGATTAGCTCGGGTAGCATTTCCTCCGGATATATCGGTATTCCCTCTGGATACCTTGGACCTGCTAACGATGGTGGATAACGTTTAAACTCTATACCCGGTATCTGAGCAGCTGTGAAAGCCACAACATAGTACTCTGGATTGTTTCTAAACACAACATTAAAGTTATGGAAGTCTCTACCACCAGCACCCATAATTATTATCCTGCGCACCATCACATCCCCCCATAGCTACGACACTGAATACAATTAAGCTTTGTGTCTCGATGTCCCAAACACCAATCTATTTATCAATAAGCTTTACTTTTTAACCTCTTTTCACTATTGAGTGCAGTTGATAGGTGTGTAACTATCGTGAGTCATACATTCGGACACCTCAGGATATATAGCCTGACGCCTCCAAAGTATCAGCGATATCGAGTGATACTCATCGAACCATACGAATCCATTCCTCACTATCTTTCACTCAAGATAGCCTTCAGAGCCTTCAAATATCTTTACAAACCGTTAGAAGCTAATATCGAACTTCGGATTAGAAGCTCGAGGTTTAAGAATATAGCTCCGCTAAAGCTAGCGTATTCAGTCTATCCGCTGTCTCTATTCGCACTTCCATTCTTTCTAGCAAACTACGAACCTAATTGGCAGGGTCTGGTAGCGTACATAGATTACTCCGGTGATGAAGCTAGTATCTACAGTTCGGCCATTGTTGTTAGGCGGGGCAGTAGACTCGGGACGCAAAAGCCTACAGCATTTGTTGTCATAGTGAATGATCCATGGAATAAGCTAACCGACAAACGAGATGTCGATACGCTATTCAAATTGGTTTGGAGATTCACCATCACGACCCTAAAGTCGTACCTCAAGAACGTCATGATTCCAGACAGCCTTCAAACTCCACGAAGGAAGTTTACTGTGCTTGTACGCCTTTTGCCTAAGCGTGAGACCGAGTACTTAGAGATACGGGTACCGGAGGCACACGATGTAATAACTTTAAAGATCCCCGTAAAGAGCCCGGAATGGAGTGTCGATGACATACCTTCTAAGCTGAGGGAGGATCTCCTAACCATAGTAATTAGACCTCTCATCCAGAAGGCTAACTACGCTCCAAGAGGTGTGCTAATAGTAGGGCCTCCAGGTGTTGGAAAAACTGTGACGGCGGAAGCCATAGCATCAGCTCTCAACCTACGTATTGCTGAGATAAGGCCTAGCCTCTATAGATCAATGTGGTACGGCATGACAGAGAAGTTCCTTGAGTACACATTGAAAACGTTGAAGAGGCGCCATGATATCGTAGTGTTATTAGACGACGTAGACTTCTTACTAGGACGCCATGTCTCAGTCCACGAAACTCACATCAGCGAAATTACCATACTACTCCGATACCTTCAAGAGCCCCAGAGGCCCTTGGTGATCATGACTACGAATGCTCCGGAACTCCTTGACGCCGCAATCATAAGGCCTGGAAGAATCGACGTGACCGTAGTTATGGGGTACCCCGATAAGGAGATGAGGAGGGTGATCGCGCTTAAGTGCGCAAAGAGGTACGGTATTGAGATCGACGATTCACTGCTGGACACAATCGTTAAGATCACTCGCTGGTTCACAAACGCTGAGATAGACGCCTTAATACGTCTAGCTGCAAGCAAAGGCGAGGGTAAAATAACTGAAGAGAGTTTGGCTTGGGCTAGACAGAAGTTCAATGTGAATGAGCGGTGGAGAAAGTCTATACAGGATCAGCTAAGATGGTTTGGAGAGAACTTCCAGGGAATATTGATAAAGTACGTTCCTAAGGACACCGAGGTCGAGTAATGCTATGCTCCACACATTCTCTTGAGTATCCATATGGTGCCGTCCACAGCTTCTACACTTTCCCCACAACCTTTAGCATAGCATAAAGCTGCTATAGCCGCAAGAATAGCATCTATTACATGTCTGTTCCCAATACCGAGTGTGAATTCTAACCCAAAGCATCTCAACAGCTCTGAGAATGAGTTACAGCCAGAGCTTTGAAGAACACTACGAGGATGCGTTTCTATAACCTCTACTCCTCTCTCAACTAGTTTAAGTGCTAGTTTTGTGCCTCGTATAGTTAAGTTCCTCATGTGTTTGAATGTAGGTGGCATAACTCTAAAGCCAAGTGAAATCATCTTCTTATCGACTTCACGAAACTTTACCTCAGCGGTTATAGGAGCATCAATCGCTATTATAGTTCGATCCACGCTTCTACACAGCTTTTCAACCTCGCTCAGAATCTCTGCATCGCTGTATACACATTTTGCAACAATAAGTGAGAGCCTATCATTCTCATCCATGAGAGCCGCTAAACCTGTACATCGTTTTTCGCTGGCTGCCAAGTCAATGCCTATGTATATAGCTTTACGCATACCTCACCCCTGAAACTCTTAAACTCCTCAATTAGATTGATTATCTTGCGAGCAACCACACTAGCAACTTTTGCCTTAGCAATATTTAATTTCCATAAAAGGCGTAGAGGAAGATCAACTCTAATCTCTGCACCGGCCGCTTTTTCATGACCTCCACCACCAAGATACGCGGCTATGGTTCTTACATCGCATCGCTGTGACCTTAAACTGACTCTAGAGAGATCATTATTGACTATCACCGCAATGTCTACTCCACAAATGTTTAGCATAGCATTACCGATAATACTAGCATTTGGAATTACGTTTCGCCGCACATATACACCAAGACGTATATTATCAAGTGTTATTCTGAAGCTGTCCCGACACACGGTGCTAACGACTTTCAACTCTTCATCTACATATGACTCAACATATTTAGTAATCCTACTTATTAAGTCGTCAATATTGCAGCTGCGAAGCATATCAACAAAGAATAGATATACATTTCTATACCATTCAACATCATTACGATACTCAACGTATCTTAGTAAAAATGGCGCTTCCCAAACATTGAATTTCCATTGATCAACTGCGCATACAGCATTAACAAATCTACGAAGAGTAGCTACATCGCAATGCTTAAGTTCGTCAACCAGTGTTTCAAAGACTAGACCAGTAGCACACGTATCTCTACGAAGTACGAGCTTTTGCACCATCCCAGATATTGTATCTATCCATTCCTTCTCCCACACATGGTGATCAAACCATTCTATCGATATGTTTCTTGAGCTTAGAGATTTTAGAGCCTTTACTACGTAGTAGTAGCTCGTAGTGTTTAAGCCTATGTCGATTATCGCTATCTTTCTAATGTTCTCTCTCAATACATTGGTTAGATCTTTGTGTAAGCGGTTAGGGTACGATATTAAGAGCTTGACATCGCTCGGCTTTATGTCTAGATGTATTGTGTAGAGTGCAGCAGCAGCTAATCCGTCAAGATCACCATGAGCGATTACGATATACAACGCTATCACCCCCAATATCAAACGCTTTTCAACTCTGTCACAATCTATTTACATGTCTCAACGCACCTGATCAATGTTGTTGCTACAGTCACTATATCACCTGCTGAAAGAGCAGGATGTATAGGTAAGCTAAGCTCTATTTGTGAAAGCCTTGAAGCGTTTGGACAACACTCAGCAAATCCCAACTTCTTAAATAGCGGTTGTCTATGGAGTGGCAGTGGATAGTGTATCGCGACTTCTATCCCATTCCGTAACATACATTCATATACACAATCTCTGCTTACGCTAGGCAGCTTAACTGCGTATACATGATATACGTGCTTGGCCCAAGACTCTTCAACTGGAGTCTCAACATCCCTTGTATTGGAGAGGATGCTTGAAAGCAGAGCGGCATTGCTTCGCCTTGCTTCATTCAACTTATCAATCTTACGTAGCTGAGCAAGACCTATAGCAGCTTGAATCGAGGTCATTCTAAAGTTCCCGCCTAGAGTCTCATGTATGTACTTAGCTACCTGGCCATGATTTCGCAATAGCTTTATTCTATCCACTATCTTCTTATCGTTAGTGACCACAATACCTCCTTCACCTGTGGTAATATTCTTTGTAGCATAGAAGCTAAATATGGCTGCATGACCGAACGAACCCACCTTCTTACCGTAAGCTTCCGCTCCATGGGCTTGAGCCGCATCCTCTATTAATATCAAACCCCTATCCTGTGCTATCTCTCTCAATGCCTTTACATCGGCTGGATGCCCAAAGAGATGAACTGCTATTATTGCACGAGTTCGTGGTGAAAGCTTCTCTAATACATCGTTTATAGATATGTTGAAGGTCTTCGTATCCACGTCTACGAAGACCGGTCGAGCACCAACCATGAGAACTGAGGTAGCGGTGGCTACAAAGGTATAGTCAGGGACTATCACCTCATCGCCAGGTCCAATATCGAACGCCTTCAATGTCAGTGTAAGAGCCGCTGTGCCATTACATACCGCTACAGCATAATCAACGCCTATGTACTCTGCAAACCTCTCTTCAAACTCATCGACTACAGGTCCGTGAGCAAGCCATTTCGATTTAAGAACCTTTACAACACTCTCTATCTCCTCATCCCCGATCGCTGGCTCAAACAACCTTATCCTATAGGCCATTCCCATAGTTTATCACCATACTATATCGCTATCACTCTTGGTATGTGTGTGAGAACCACATTATGATGTGACGTTATCAGCACGTCTTCCTCTATACGTACACCAAGCTTACCCTTTACGTATATACCTGGCTCTACTGTAACAACCTCATTTTCAAGAAGCTGATCCTCATAATGTGCCGCTAGATACGGCTCTTCATGGACATCAACCCCTATCCCATGCCCTAATCCATGAATGAAGAACCTGTCTAAACGCCCTGCTTCATTTAGTGCATTACGCGCTATCTCATACATCTCCTTCGTATTTACACCAGCCCTCAATACCTTCAATACTTTGTCGATAGTTACCGAGATGACGTCAATAAATCCTAATACTTCTTCATATTCATTACCCAGCTTTGCAGGAATTAACATACGCGTAATATCAGCGACGTATCCACGTACTCTAACACCACAATCAATTAATATTGGTTCCCGCCCCGTATACGTAGTACGAGGATTAGGCATGTGATGAGGCTTTGCTGCATTGGGTCCTATGGCTACTATGGTAGGAAATGCAAAGCCCTCAGCACCAAGCTCACGAGCCTTATGCTCAAATAAGCTAGCTATTTGCAACTCGTTCATACCTCGCGAAATCTCGCTAGATACTCTCTGCAGAGCTTTTTCTGTCAAATCGATTGCTTGGCGTATGTGTTCAAGCTCTAACTCCATCTTAGTCCGACGCAGTTTAGTGATGACCCTTGACACATCAACAACCAGATCAACATCACGTAGAAACTCTCTACTAGAATGGTCATCTATTCCCACAATGCTTTTTCTCGAGGTCAGTTTCCGAATCTCGGTTTTCAAGTCTGTTATAGCGGGTTTTCCAAGCTCAAGCTCAGCTGTATGCTTGATAACAGGTACCACGTCTACAAAGTCGTGAATGCCATACACCTCCTCAATTCTAAAGAATTCAAGTGTTGAGGTGTGTACCTTCACATTACCTGACCATACATCTATAACCACTGCTAGGGCTGGTAGACCCTCCGGCAAGGGATAGTAAATCTCAGAGAAGAGATAGGAGAGCGCTTTTCGGGATCGTAGCACTAATACATCAACGTTGTAGCCCTTCATTGCCTCAATTAGTCTCTGCACCTTCATCCTGAATAGATTAGTCATTACATATCCCACATAGCTTAGAGGAGCCTAATTAAACAAAAACTTTATGTTTCCCACAAAAGCTACATAGTAGGTAGCTGAAAGCAGAAGAACTAGGCATGTAAGTACATGAAAGACTATACCATCAATTAATGGTATATACGGTGATACAGAATGATATGTACAAAGTGTAGAAACGATATGCAGTTAGTGATTCAGAGTGAGAACCTGGGGAATAGGGTAAGAGTCGTATACCTATACCAATGCGTTGCGTGTAGACGTAGCCTAACTTTCGAAATCGTTGAAGTGAGACGGGATACAGACAGAATAGTGATAACAAAATCGCGAATGAATGTTAGTTAGTTAAGATCTTTTTATCTAATTTGATAGTCCCGACTATACAAAACCCGTAATGCGAGGCGAGTTAATGTATGGACAAGTCTAAAATTTTGAATGTACTTACATCGATGATCTTCATATTGATATTCTCAGCTATATCCACATTTGTTCCCCGTGAGTACTTCGGTATTGTTTTTGCAATATACCTGGTGTCAGTCTTAGTCATAATGCTAATAGTGCCAAGGTTTATGATGAGAAAGCGTAGTGCTAAGATAGTGCATAAAGGTTCAATACTTATGAGGTCTAGACAAAAGGAGGTTATTGAAGTCTTAGCGCGAGATAGGATGCTTAGTGCTGAGCTAAAATCTCAGGGTATACGTATGTTAGGGACCATGATACTGCCCATAGTCATATGGTTCGTACTCTCAATACCGCTACTCAACATCATAGTACCACCAACAGCAACACAAAACGCGATAGAAACATTTCTAAGGTACGTAATCTTTTATAGCGTCCTTTTCGGTGTAATGTACATTCTACGCTATATATTAATGCCTAAGAGGTTGATAATTCCCGTGTTTGAGTTTGAAGTACGAGAGAGCGGTATTGTGGGTCCGGGAGCTCTCGCTATTCCATTCCCGTTAGATACGGAAAGGTATGAGATCAGTTATGACGTAAGGAGAAGCTATGTTGAAATTTACGACAGACGAACTAAGCAAGCATTTCGACTCTATACAAGCGATGTATATAAATTGAAGAACATAATTGAGAAGCATGCTATTAAAGGTAGAAGTAGAGAGAGTTGATATGGGTGTTGCGCATCGATATGGATGTGATCACCACCACAATACCTCCATGGACTGTACCGAAGAGTTATACCATGCCTATACCGCCTATCGTAGTATCAAATCCTGCAACACTGCTCATCCTACTATCGTTGTTAACTATATTGATAGCAGTCCTCATGAGCGTGAGTAACAGCATTTATCGCGACATCGTTCAAAGTCTTCAACACTATGAAAGTCTAGATGAGGGAGAGTATGAAGGGGCAAAACATAGTGTTGATTATGATGCTGACTAACCTTATAGTGGTTCTTGTGGAGGATCTACTCTGATATTCTTAAACACTACTGCCTTAGCTACACTGAGCGCTGCCACTATAAACCACCTACCCACAGGTACTGTGCGTATATAGACTACCCACTGAGGATTTTCGAGATCTACTTTGCGCGGTATACCTTCGGCTATGAGCCTTATTGCGTCGAGCGTACGTGAGCGTACTAGTCTACCATTCGCATCGAGCGTATATAGCTTTCCATGCAATGTTATGCGATATGTAGCGTCTTGAGGTATTCGGCTCAATGCATACTCCGACGCTTTCTTAGCTACACGCTCAACTATCGGATCCACAACTTCGTCAACCGGTATCACTCTATATATGGCGGTATTCTTGTTGTACAGACACTGCTTAAGCTTCTTCCACACTTCATACGGATTCTCAACATTCAGAAGAATCATTGAGGGCTTGACTCTAGTAACTACATAGGACGTACCTATACACTCATTAATCTGGCTGAATACCCAATCAAGATTTTCACGTCCAGGCTCATAAGTTATTATGAGGTTAAAGCTCATACTCATCTCCTCAAAATTCTTACATAGGATATCATCGATCGCGGAATTATCAGAGCTCGATTA
Organism: Ignisphaera aggregans; assembly: GCA_015662595.1. GTDB lineage: Archaea > Thermoproteota > Thermoprotei_A > Sulfolobales > Ignisphaeraceae > SZUA-1435. The sequence continues at coordinate 11,627 of DQTV01000071.1, read as the reverse complement.
GTTTGAGCAATACCTATCTCGTAGCGTGTCACTTTTAACAACCTTCCCTGGAACTCCTGTCCATTGATAAGCTTTACTGCAACGTCACATCCAATGAATTCCTCATCTAGAACAAATTCCCGATCACAACACTCCCCAACACCATGGATATCGCTAAGCCCCGTAGATATGTAGAGTATGGCACTTCGTGATACAATTACAGGTGTGTTCTCCACATACATACCTATCTCATGGAGTGCTACCTCATCAACTAGACCCATAAGCTTCTCTCCATCTATGGTATATAGCTCGAGACTTCTACCCTCAAATCTCTCATCAATTATATGCGTTCCCCGACGTTTACTATATCCATAGCTCAAAGTCTGGCACCTTATCCCGGTGTTACCATTACTATACCTGCAAGGACGTTTTTATAGTAATTAGATGCCACTGCATATCTTCATGAAGTGTTCAGCTTATAGACCACTCCCTACACTCATAATACTGGTGCTCGGTTTTGTCGCTGAAACATACCCTTCTGGATGACGAGTCAGATTTTCTAAATCTTGAGATTGAGATACTGCCGCGAAACGAAAATGACGAAATTTCTAACTACATAATTGAGCTTCTTAAAACACATATAGTCCTTCACTGGCGTGAAATTGCCAAGCTAGTACGTGAGAAATACACTGTTAGCGTAGAGCGATTACAAAACATACTAAGGGACCTTGTTTATAGTGAACGTATTGTTGAGCTTCCTTGCCGCTTCTTTACATTGAGCCATGTTATAGAGAGGGAATCGCTTCAAGACATAATATCGATAGTCGAAATGAAGGTTCAGCGTCTTAATTTGTCGCGTTGTAGCCCTCCACTCGCATCTTCTAAATATCCGATAAGATTTAGAATTAGTCGTAGTAATGGTAAGGAACATAGATTGATGTTGATGGCAAATCCGAATTTTCTAAGTAGCGAAACTATTTGATAAAGTCTATTGCCTAAAATACCTCTACACATTTTCATTCATTACCCAACACATTTACACGGTTTTCTAGGTGATAAAACTGCGTGAATCGGATATCAAGAAGATTAAGGCGATGATTAGACATAGAGTATGGAAGCTAATGGAAGAGAAGAACATTGCTACATTCCCGCGTCCAGTATTTCACAGAATACCTAATTTTGTTGGAGCTGAGATCGCAGCAAAGAACTTAGCTAAACTAGATGTATTTAGGAAGGCGAGCGTGATCAAGGTTAATCCTGATGCACCGCAAAAACCTGTTAGATACTTAGCTTTAACTATGGGTAAGAGTGTTGTTATGCCTACACCTAGGCTAAGGCATGGTTTTATTCTTCTAGATCCAAATACCATACCTAGCTCTAAGTACTCAGAGGCCGCAACAATACACGGTGCTTTTAAGTATGGTAAGATTGTAAAGCCTTGGGACCTACCATCGATAGACCTCGTAGTGGTTGGCTCGGTTGCTGTAAACATGCAAGGAGCGAGGTTAGGGAAAGGCGAAGGCTTCGCTGAGCTGGAGTACGCTATTCTACGCACATTGTGTAAAGTTACTAGGGATACGCCGGTTGTAACTACGGTTCACGATATACAGATAGTCAATGAACCTATACCTGTAGAGGAGCACGATGTATGTGTAGACATCATTGTCACTCCTACAAAAGTACACTATGTCACGCCTAGACCACCAAAGCCCAGCGGAATACTATGGAATAAGATACCGCAAGAGAGGATATCAGAGATGCCTGTGCTAAGCGAGGTGAAGAAATTCCTTGAAAGCAATAAAGCTTATGTTTGTTACTCAAGCTGAGATAGCTGGTGATGAACCTTTGTGTCGCTAAATATATACATGTACAACACACTATCGAAGCAGGTAGAGCCCTTCCAACCTAATAACCCACCGTTAGTTAAGGCGTACTTCTGCGGCCCCACAGTCTACGACTATACACACATAGGTCACGTACGTGCATACACAGCCTTCGACTTTATAAAGCGTTATCTGATAGTGAGAGGCTACGATGTTATACACGTGCAGAATATAACAGATATCGATGATAAGATCATCAAGCGCTCCCATGAGGAAGGCGTTGATTGGAGAGAGATTGTTGATAGATACACTAAGGACTATATCGAGATGCTCAATAAGATGAATATCAGCGTCGATATTCATCCACGGGTCACCGATCACATAAAAGAAATAATAGACTTCATCCAGCTACTCATCGATAAGGGCGTCGCTTATGTAGCGCCAAGCGGCTCCGTGTATTTCGACGTCTCGTCGGTCATAGACTACGGCAAGCTCTCAGGTAGGAGAACATATGAAGAGTGGAGACAAGAGGATGAGTATCTAGCTGAAAAGCGAAATCCATACGACTTTGCACTATGGAAAGCGGCTAAGCCGGGAGAACCTTGGTGGGAGGCACCATGGGGTAGAGGACGTCCTGGATGGCATATCGAGTGTGCGGTAATGAGTGTGCATTACCTAGGTAGAACCTTTGATATACATGGCGGGGGACAAGATCTGATATTTCCGCATCATGAAAACGAGATAGCGTTGGTAGAAACAGCTTACGGCGTTAAGCCTTGGGTAAAGTATTGGCTTCACGTTGGCTATCTGACAGTTTATGGCGAGAAGATGAGTAAGAGTCTTGGCAATGTAGTGTATTTCCGCGAAATAATTAAGAGATGGCGACCGGAGGTCATCAGATTATGGGTTTTCTCAGCACATTACCGTAAACAGCTTGAATTCAATGAGGAAGTATTAAAGCAGTTCAATGACCTCTATGATAGGCTCGTTCTCGCAGTAGAGACGCTTAAGAAGATAATTAAGTCTTCCACACCTACTCATAAGCTCAATTCCCCAGAGTTAGAGCTTATGGAAAGGCTAATCGAAATAGAATTGGGTTTCCATAAGGCTATGAGCGACGATTTCAATACTTCAAAGGCTTTATCATACGTATACGAACTAACGTCACTTATATTTAGAGATATCGTACATAAAGAGAGTCAAGCCTTAGCATTACGAGCATATATTCTTCTATGGAATATCAATCGTGTTCTTGGAGTACTAGATCGATATTTCCAGGAAGCTATCTCAACAGATAGAGAGCTCTTAACCCAGCTCATAGAGTTGATAATGAACGTGAGAACGCAGCTAAGGAAGCGCAAAGATTATGAGCTTAGTGATTGGATAAGATCTGAACTCCTCAAGCTAGGTATTCGTGTATACGACTACAAGAATGGAAGTCGCTGGGTATTAGAGCGATGATATGTTTTCTACTCTCTTCAGATGTTGATGTTCAGACCTTTGGAAGACTAATACTTCAGGTTGCTTCCTTAGCTCGAAAGACCAACCTGAATCATATTAACATAGTATTCTTTAACATGGGACTAAAGAAGGTATTTGAGGAGTATCGCGATGAGTTCACTAAGATTATGGATCTCGGGATCAGGATCTTTATAGAGAATTCTGCTCATAAGCTACTCAAACTACTTAATGAGGTAGGTTGCGAGATTCTTTACACCTACAAAGGAGATAAGACAGCACGTGACTTAGTGGTGAGATCCCCATTCATAAGAGAGGTTATAGAGCTTGAGTAAGGGGTCCCCGTCGCTCCACCCCACATCATTTCACAACTCAGAGGTGTCCCTTAGGTCATCCCCCAATCTCCTCGCTAATCTAGCTAAAAAGGTGTTTAGCTACTATTGCGAAATATGTCTCACGAATACCGCTAGGTATGTATGTAGAACTTGTAGACGATATGTATGTAACGAACACTATGATTACAGAACTCATACCTGTATTATATGCTCGGAGCTTCTATGCTCGATATGTAGGCGCAGCCTATCAATTGGATACTGTACTTATTGCGGTAGGTATGTATGCCATGGCTGTACCATTGACGTCGATGGCGTTCGTAAGATATGCTATCTCTGTATCATCGGAGATGCTAAGGTCCGTGATAAAGTAAGAGCTAAGCTTTTAGGTTCAAAGTAGCGTTCTGGTTGTGGGTTGTACCTATGGATATATCTAAGACTGTGTTAAGATACGTCGATAAAGAGTACCGCACAATAGCAGACTATGTACGTGAAACAGTTAGAGAAGGCAAAGTACGTAAAGACTATATACTTACACTCACAGAAGTACAGTCATTCTTTTCAAAACTTAGAGACTTTTTAAAGAAAGCCTCGTGCTTGGAACAGGTTCACGCAGATTTAAAGTGTGGTAGGATATGTAGGCGATGGATATATACGGAGAGTAGCGATATACGTGTACTTACAAAGCTTAACCCCAGGGTTGTAGTTGCATACTATGGAGATAAGATTAAGGTTTCTTATGACGATAGGGAGGTCGATATTTGTGGAACTGAGATTGAGTACACCATAAACATGTTTAAGGATAAAGTGAATTTGCATAATGTTGATGAAGTCCTTGAGAAGCGAAGCCTGATACTGGAAGTCTTAGGCAAGTTGAAGGCCATACTTGAGCATACCGAGAAGGACTTTGAGATATGTATTAGGGAGTTTAGGATTAGGTGTTGATTCAGACGGGGATTCTATCATCATGAGCTATGCATAGTGTTCAGCAGCGGCTCCGACCTCATCATCCAGCACATCTTACTCAACTAAGAGGTTCCAACGACGTGAAGTAGCATCGAAATAAATTAGCGCTGATTCCCTTAGTTTATTAAACAGCTTGTATTCTATTGGATCTAGGTACTCCTTAATTTTATCTTCATTGTTTGTTGAAAGGGCTTTCACCTTCTCAACAAATTCATGCCAGAAGTCAGGGTCTACCGCTATCCTCTCATCCTTAGCCTCAATAATCTTTGCACCGCTTCGCTCAAGCTTTAAGAAGAACGTATCCCTATCCTTTATTCTCTTAACTATCTCACTTTCGAACATAACCTTCTGATCCCTCAGTATATCCCTTGCAGTTCTCCGAGGCTTTTCCTTACGCTCACGTTCCTCCTCTCCATGGGGAGCCGTAACCTCATGACATGAAGAAGCCTTTGACTCAAGCTCCTTCACCTTATCCTCTAACAGCTCAATACGTTCAATGACTTCAGCTAACTTCCTATTAACCTCATCTATCTTTGATGTAAACGGATTTATCTTATCATGTATTTTACGCTCAATGTAGGTAACAAGCTTCTCGATTACGGCAGTACCCTTACGAGCCGAAACCTCCTCATGTTCTGATACCATGGAATGAGATTCTGTGGATATGTAACCCAAATTCCTTAGTATTAAGTTTCTAACGTAGTCTGACACTGTGAGGAACCCTTCACTACGGGCTCGACGTTCAAGCTCATCGTATACCTTATCATCAATTTTTATGATGATGGTACGCATTAACTCACTCCAACAGTTTTAGTGTACAAGCCGGATCTAAAGTTCAACGTATTTCAGTTGATCAAGCACATAGGATCTTATCTCCTCTATGGTGGGCAGATCAATTACTAGTCTGCCTCTCTCCATTACTTTCGATAGAAGAGGTCTAGCCCTATCCCCACTCCGACACACAATGTCCTTTCCTGGAACGTCTATGTAGTCCTCCACTATTGGTATACAACGGTACACCTGTTTCATACCAGGCATCTTTCCTCGCTTAGCTCGCGGCTCCCATACATTCGTATCTTTGTTGTACACCTCGATGATATCCATGCTTATATCTATGGCCGGCGGAGCTGCAATAGCTGTTCCAACTCCAAATGCATCAACGATATCTCTTAGAGCCAATACCTGCTCTTCGTTTATACCCCCACTAACAATAATCTTCACATCCTCATATCCATGAACTTTCAAAGTCCATCTTATCTCCTCTACAAGCATTCTCATGTTTCCTCGTCTACTCCTTGGAGTGTCTAGACGCACTCCCCATAGCTTCGTACCTAAAGCTTGGACAGCGAGAAGAGTCTCATATCTTTCGTCATACAGTGTATCGACAAGTGCTATCCTCGGCACGTCAGGAGGCATTACAGCATCAAAAGCTTTCCAAGCTTTTACCGGATCATTAAAGAGTAGAATTAGTAAGTGAGGCATTGTACCTCGAGGCTCAACACCTAGGAGTTCCTTACTAAATGCACCTGAAACACCATCAACTCCACCAATATACGCAGCTCTATCTAATGCTGGCGCTATAGCAGGATGCATAGCCCGCAATCCAAAGAATATAACCGCTTTATCACCTGCAGCTTTCTTAATCCTAGCAGCCTTCGTTGCCACGCTGGTGTAGAAACGAATGATACCAAGAATCGCTGTTTCTAAATGCACTATCTCACAGACATTGGCTTCGAGTACCATCAACGGATAGTACTCACGAAATAGCGTTCCCTCAGGAAGGGAATACACCGTAACGTCTCTTCCTTCCAACAACGATAACACTTCCTCTAATCCAGCAAAAACTGCCCAGCGATAACCCTGGGGGAGCCCATAATTATGGATTTCATATCTTACCCTTACGTCACAAAGTCCGTAGGCCTCAAGGACCTCACGCGTACGAAGAAAGTAGATATCCGTAGCTTTACCGCTTCGTAAGTCCTCGGCACTAAATATATAGAATTTAGGTTTAGTCATGGAAGCTCACCATCGTTATCGATACTAGTTGTAGCAGTCTACGTAAACATTAGGAAACATGTTTCTAAGCTAACTGATCTTGATACCCTTTTCCATGGCCAGCTTCTTCGGCATAATGGTAATGGTCCCATTCTCATCATCTCGAATCACTACAAACTCCGTACCCCAACGCTCAATTACATTACGTGGCACATATATGTTTAGCGGTAGCGTGTAGTATTCATAGTAATAAGTTCTATCCTTGATGTTCTTCCTACCAATTATCTTGCGTACTTCAACTGTTCGAATGCGCATGGATCCTGACTTACTACCCATACTACTCATAGAGGTCACCACGTAATGTACGAGCCCTAGGCTGAAAATAAGTATTCACTAAAATAGTATAGCACAGAGTTCGCTATGCACTAGCGCGAGCTACTCCACGTAGATACCAGGTCTTAGCGGTTGTGCAACATGTTTCTTCCCACCAAGGTTAGGCGCCGCAACATCATCACACCGATAAACTTCGATCTCAGCACCAACACTCTTCTTGATATATTCAGCCGCTTGTAGTAGCAAATCATATTCATCTGTTTCAATAGCCGCATATAGCTCCTTTACATCATCTGGCGTGTTTACTGCTATTTCATAGAGCTTACGAAGCGTAGAAGCAATGCTCTTCTTGTCTTTGGCAAGCTCCTTTGCTATTCGCTCTAGTATTTCGGGAAACCTACAACCTTCACGAACATACACCAAAACCTTCTTCATGACTTTCTGAATATCGCGAGGTGCAACATACAGTACGACCCTATTAACCTTTTCACGCTTAATTGCACGCCTAATATTCTCAATGCTTTCAATGATGAGCTCAGCATATCTAAAGGCTAGCAGTATTTCACGATCTATGCTTTCTCTACTTGGTAGTAGCAATCTATAGGAAGCGAGTAAACCCTCCTTAAATGTTCTACTCCACAGCTCCTCAGTGATAAACGGCACAAAGGGATGCATTAATGCTAACCATAGTTTCAACGCTTCAAGCAGTCTGCATGAGTAGATCTCGGCCAGCATCAAATATCGTTTAATTAGGTTGCGGATCTCATAGAACACAATAACTGCTGCTTCACGTAGTTTAACGTTCTCCACTAGGTCTAGTACTCGATAAACATAGTTGAGGAACGCGTTCCAGAACCATCTATCTATAATGCTATCGCTTTCACCACACTTAGCTAAACACTGATTATATAGCTGCAATACCTCGTTGTAAATCGACCTAAGTAAACTCATATACTCAGGAACTTTATCGGGATCAAAATTGAAGTCTTGATGTACCTCAGCACCCAAAGCTATTGCCAGCCTAACCGCGTCTGGCCCAAACTCGCGAAGTACATGGAATAGCGGAACAATGTTACCAGCAGATTTACTCATCTTCTCTTGTCTTATGAGTACCCAGCCATTGGCTATTATTCCCTTAGGCCATTTTTCTCTTGGAAATATCGCTGCGTGATTGAATATGAAGAATGTTAAGTGATTCGGTATCAGATCCTTACCACTAACACGCCAATCAAGCGGATACCAATACTCAAACTCATCCCTTATCTCTCTAAGAATTGAGACGCTAACCCCTAGTCTCTCCGCTAACTTCTCAACGTCACCTATACCTAGGAGAACATAATCCCAGAACTCATCAGATAGCCTATCAATGGGTATTTTGTACTTTCTAATCTTGTGAATCACTGTATAGAACGCCATATATATCGTTGAGTCGCTTAGACTTTCGATAACCCAATTGCTGTCCCAAGGTAGTGGAACTCCTAACCCTCTCGTTCTAGCGCAAGCCCTTCGCCTTAGCCAGTCTATAGTTGCTTCAAATTGAGCTCTAGCCTCTTCGGGGACTATCCGAAGTGAGGAGAGTAATTCGTGAGCAAGCTTCTTCCATTCACTATTTCCGTAGTTTATAAACCATTGATTCTCTAAGACCTTTACAACAACTTCAGTACCACATCGGCAGTAAACGGGCTTATTTAGTAGCTCGTATATTAATTCGCCTAGCCCTCTCTCTATCAGGAATTTCTTCATAACTTCACGTGCTTCAGCAACACTTTTACAACTTATGTAGTTACGTACAAACGAACGCATCTCATCACTCATATTGGGAACCATGTCATGGAGTGTACATACCATTCGCCCCGACGACAACTCTAGTGAGTACACCCACTTCGTTGCCTCGTCAAGCTTTTCACGTTCTTGCTGTGACTTTATGTTGTACTTTGCGAGGGCCTCGAAGGCTGTGCCTCCCTTAACTCCAGGAACCTCAATTATTGTTCTAGGCACAATGCTTCTAACCCTTTCGACAATGCTTCTATCCCTCACGCCGACATTACGCTTCAGATCGTCAAGCGCTATAGCATCGTAGGGAGCGTGAGCAGGTACACTCATCACCACTCCAGTAGCATATGAAGGATCTACGAAGGATGCTGGAAGAATGGGTATCTTCTCATTGGTAATGGGGTTTATAACTAACTTACCGATCAGCTCACTACCATTGAATTCCTGGACTATCTTAAAACGCTTCTGGAACTTTATTCTATCGGCTGCTGCCTTTCCCACAATCCAACGATCACCATTCTCAAGCTCTATCAGAACATATTGAGCTTGAGGATTAATCCAAACATTGGTTACCCCGAATATAGTTTCGGGACGCAGGGTAGCGGCAGGATACGCAATACCATTCTCATCACGAAATAGGATAGCTACGAACTCACCTATCTCTGGTTCAATATCACCCTTGGTATCGTGCATACCCACAGGCATTCCATGTCTGGGACACCAACCTACAGGGTGAGAGCCTCGTTCAATGTACCCCTTCGATGCAAGCTTTCTAAACTGCCAGTGGATAAAGCTCTTAAACTCTGGATCAATCGTAGTAAACTCACGTCTCCAATCTATAGATAAGCCGAAAAGCTTCATGACTTCCTTGGATACCCTATGAAAATACTGAGCTAGGTATAGAGGGTCCTTCATTCTCTCAATATCTTCACTAGGTACTTCATACACTTCAGAGAACAACCTGATTAGTTTCGGATCTCTGTGCATTATTGCTTCAGACATAGCTATTATTGGTGTACCAGTATAGTGAAAACCCATGGGAAATAGGACGTTGTATCCCTCAAGCCTCTTAAATCGCGCTAGTATGTCTGGGATAAGGTACGTGCGTGCATGTCCCATGTGACACGGTCCGTTTGGGTACATAAACGCGGCCGTTATGAAGAACTTTGGCTTAGACTTATCCGCATCAGCTTCAAACACTCGCTCTTCTTCCCACTTACGGCTCCACTTCTTAGCAAGGTCTATGAGCCATTTTGCAATCTCTGCTATATCCGAGGATTGCATGACTCTGTGCCTCATCTAGTTCACTTCAAGTATTTAACATTGATCCAAGATTTTTAGCCTATTTAGACTCTGTACTATGAGATAGCATTCGGCATGGAACCTTGCAGACATTTCGATGTAGAATGTGCGGCACCTGTTGTAGGAACACTCCAATAACGTTATTACCTCATGAAGCAGTGATCCTTGAGACCCTAGGTAAGGAGCTGGGGGTGAGCGTAACAATAGAACCGGGGTTCACTTTAGTTGATAGCAAAAAACGCATCAGAATAGCCTTGTCCTACGTGTTGAAACCTAAAGAAGGTGTATGCCCATTTCTTGACAATAACAGATGCTCGATTCATAACCTATACAAGCCGCTCATATGCCGATCATTTCCATTGGTACCCATACACGTAAAGTACTTTATAGATACGAAGACCTTACGCATTGTTCATATCTCACGATATGGACTCTCCTCCATATGTCCGTCCGTCAAGGACATGGCTAAGGAGTATGGAAACGAAACATACAGTACAATACCTCACATTTTCCCGGATGAATACGAGGCATACTACATAATGGAATCTTTGAGGATGAGCTATATGCATGCTCTCTCTAGACTATGGCAAAATGCTGTATTAGGCTTGCTAAGTTATGAAGAGAAGTATGGTGATCTACCGTTAGTGAACGCTTATATTCTGCTTAAACCGTTTGTAGATAGCACTATCTTGATGGTTGAAGACCCTTACTATGTTTTGACACTACACAAGTACCTCAGGTTGGGAGCTAAATTAGAGGTCGAGAAAAAGATATAGATTAACTATCTTAATGAGTGCGCTCACCCATTACTGCGCGTCTAATCCTATCTATTCCCTCTATGATGCTCTTCTCGTCTACTGCAAAGCTGAACCTTACGAATTCCCTACCCATATCCGTCTCTGAAAACGCTGTTCCAGGGAGTACAACAACACCATAGTTCTCAAGAAGCCAGTCAACAAATTGTTCTACATCCATGTTAAGCTTCTTCAGAAGGCTACTAACCTTAGGAAACATATAGAAAGCACCTACGCTCTTCCATACTTCTATCCCTGGAATCTTCTTCAATTCCTCGTACATAATGTCTCTACGTTTTCGAAACCTCTCAACCATTTCGCGAACTCTTTGCCATGATTCACTGCTTTTTAATGCTTCGATTCCCGCCTTCTGAGCAAAGCTCGGTGGACAACTATAGACGTTCGTGGCTAACCTCCTTATGTGATCTATAACGTCTTTGCTAGCCACGATGTAACCTAGCCTCCATCCAGTCATCGAAAACGTCTTGCTAAATCCGTTTACGTAGAGTATGTACTTCCTCCACTCACGCTCTAATTCAAGCACACTCTTGAATACCCCATCCTCATAAACAAAGTTATCATATATTTCATCTACGAGAACTAGTATGTTATGATCTTTAGCTATATCGAGAAGCTGGGATATCTCATCGGGTCTAAACACTGCTCCTGTAGGGTTATGCGGATTGTTTAGCACTATCATTTTTACTCTATCGCTTACTTTCTCCTTAAGCAACCTGAGGTCTAAACGAAAACCATTCTCTGGATCAAACTTCATCGGTACGTATACCGGTTTACCTCCAAACAACTTAGTGATCTCAGGATATGCGGGGTATGTTGGATCCGGTATCAGTACCTCATCTCCAGGACCTATG
>DQTV01000039.1 GCA_015662595.1 Ignisphaera aggregans | reverse complement strand
CATGGTGATGTCCCATACTCAGCACTATTTATATATTTTCTAAGAGCCCTAAATTTATGGATAGATGATGAGGGGCCCATACTGAAGGATGAAGAAGCTTGGAAGGTCTGAACCTCAGCACCCCTCCACCTTCATCATAAATCAGCTCGCTGTAAGTTCATCACCGAAGAGCCTTCTATAGACGATATCGATCATCTCTATGTAGTTCACGCACCGTCGATCATCACTACACGCTACTTCAAATACCATCGGCTTATCGCGCTTTATAACGCTCTTGATAGCATGCCAGTCTATAGAGCCCAAAAGCGGTAAGAGATGCTGATCTCTAGAACCGTCATTATCGTGTATATGGTAAGCCACGATGTAGTTACGAATAGCTTCGTGGAACTCTACCAAGTTGTATCCTGAGGCATGAGCATGACCGAGATCAAAACATATACCCACGCCATCACCTTCACGTACTAGTTCGATTAGATCCATAGCTGAGTTTCCGACAAGCCATCTCTCTACACGATTTTCAATGGCTAGAGTTATCCCTAGCTCACGAACCTTCTTGCTAAGTCTCGATATGAATACCCGATTCAACTCTAGATTTTTAGTGAACCACTCCAGACTATTCATCGACACACGTCTAGAGGTGTAGAGTGTATGCATAACCGCAATATCAACGTCTAGGTTTTGCATGGCCATTAACCATTCATAAGCTTGGTATAACACCTTCTCATACTCGCTAAGGTTATCCACAACACTTATATATGTCGGCATGTGTAGGACTTTGACTACAATACCAGACTCTCTCATTACTTTGAGTATCCTAGGTACGAGATGTCTAAATTGGTCAGCACTAAGCTTATCCATATGTACATGACTTAGCTCTACTACTCTACTCCTAGCGTACGTAGATAGCATCTCCAAGGCTCTGACCACATCCAGATGTTGGAACGTCATTGTTGAATACACTAACATCGCTCAACGCCATGATGACTAGACTACAACCTAAAAAGAGCTTTACCACCTAGCAGTAATGCGCTGTACTAACGCTATAACTCAAATCTACGAAATGATGCTCACAACCCTCGACAGTATCTTCGACTACACTGATCAGCAGCATCCTTAGAGCGGTGAAACAAATATCTTCTTCGCAATTCCTTTACTTATTCCTAAAACCGTGCCTCTGAACCTAATCACTATTACACCTCCATGCCTATCCACAATCTCTAGCTCTGTACCGGGCGTCAATCCCATCTGTAGTAGGCGTGCACGTAGTCCAGCACCAGCAACTATATCCACTACCTTTGCACGGGTACCGGGGGGCAGTGATGATAGATCGACGACCTGATCCATCGATACCGCCTTGAAGTATTATTGAGCAGCTTAACTTTTAGTATTAGCGAAGCTGACGCATCTTTCTCTTCGTGAAGTAGTAGTGTATTCTAGCGAGAGTCTCCATAGAGAGCAATCTCGAAGATACTATCAGCGTTGCTAACGTTAAGCTTAGGGAGATTATAATCCCGATAGTTATTTCGGGGAGCCATAGATTTACAATCATGAGTTTTGACAACAATGCTGTTTGAGTTATTGGTATAGATAGAAGTACTAATCTTACAAACGAGTCTAGATGTAGTGGATCTGTGAACCCTATGAAGTAGATAGCGATAAATATAGGCATTGCCAGTGGGCCAACGAACGTACTAGCTATCCTCACATCACTACTCAGAGCACCTATAACAACTCCTAGCACTGCTAAGAAGAACACCATTATAATGGAGCTCACAACTATCATTGCAAGGAACGAGATTTTGGGTATGAGTAGGCTAAGTGGAGAGACGATATTCTGTATCCCTAACGAGAGTAGAAGCTGAATCGCCGGGGATTTTGACGGTGTTATAATCGTTGCGTACTGAGCTATGCCCGCAGACACCATGTATGTATAGATAGCAAATCCTATAACTGTGAACATACTTCCTATAAGCCCAACAACAAAGGCTCCCAGAATCTTTGAGAGCAGTATGCTTGAACGAGGTATGGGGAGCGTTAATAGAGTTTCGAACGTTTTTACTTCATTCTCTAAAGCCATAGACGTTGCAGCGATCTGAAGAACGGTAAGGCCTATTATCGCTACAATCAGTGGAGCTACAAACATGGGTAAGGTCATCATCGTCGCTGACGCACCGGTAACATAAACGAAGACTTGACGAGGCTCTAGGTATAGCAGTACATCGCTTGCAATTGGGTTGAGCACGGCAGGTAGTGCCTTAGAGATACCCAGTCTATTAGCAAGCATAGATCGAAGTATACTCGATATAATCTCAACCCCTCTATAAGCTCGTGCACTCTCGATACCTAAACCAATACTTTCAACTCTCTGAATCACTATCAATACGGGCATGGCTCCACTTCCATTAACATATGATCTGAATTGATTAGCAAAACCCGGCGGTATTACGACGATGAACTCGCTCTCGCCCTCAACAATAGCTTCCTGAATATCCTTGAACGTCTCTATATGGACGCTCTCAGAGCGATTGAGAGCCTCGATAATAAATTTAGATAGCTCACTACCGTCCAAATCTACAACAGCAAACGATTCTATAGGTCTTGCTATAACCGCCTGTACGCTCTGTCTAAATCCCTGAACAACTACGATACCTACTATCGGAAGCAATACAGCAGATATTATGAAGGGTATAAAGATCCTTGGATCGCGAAGCAGATCCTTGATATCCTTGATCAGCAGCTGTTTAAGCGCTCTCACGCCTCGTCTCACCTCGTATCAAATTTATGAATAGCTTTTCAAGCGACTCAACACCGTATTTAGACAACAGTTCGGTGATGAATCCCTGTTCTAGAATCCTCCCACTGTCAATGATAGCTACTCTATCGCAGATCTCCTGCACTTCCAGCATGTTATGGCTAGACATCACTATAGTGATCCCTAACTTCTTCGCGAAGTATCTTATGGTCTCACGAATCTCAATAGCTTGAACAACGTCAAGACCTGAGGTCGGTTCGTCAAGGATGGCTAACCTTGGTTTCACCATTAATGCTCTTGCTAATTGGATGCGTCGCTGCATACCCTTGGAATACGTCTTCATCTTATCATAAACCCTATCGCCTATACCAGCTATCTTGATACCAAGCTCTATAGCCTCCTCAATATCTTTCTTGGAGTTAAAGTATATGTGTGCAATCATGGAAAGGTATTCATATCCTGTTATATTCTTGTATGTACCTGCCTCCTCCGGAAGGTAGCTGATTAGTCTTCTAATTCTATTAGCATCTTTAACAATATCCATTCCAAAGATCTTAACGCTCCCACTTGTTGGGAGTAATAAGGTTGCGAGTATCCTCAACGTAGTGGTTTTTCCAGCTCCATTTGGTCCAACAAGACCAAATACCTCACCCTCGTCTACATAGAATGATATCCCTCGCAAAGCCACTGTTTTTCCATAGCGCTTTACTAGACGATCTACATACACCGCATGCTCATTTGACAACCTCAATTCCCTCAAAGCCATAGCTGTTACAAGCTGGTATATAAAGGCTCTCAAAACTGTAGAAATCTGGTGTTAAAGAAGGTTGACACTCTACGCAATAATTCAATGTCCTAAATGCAAGCAGTACATCGCTGTTAGAGAGGGTAGTAAAACGTTTCGCTGTCCCTACTGTGGTACAAGGAATAGACTCTTAGATGATTCTGGCAAACCTATTCTACGCATATATATGATTGTAGAGGGGAGGCGCGTACCAGAGGTGCTAGCCGCCATAAAAAGCGGTAAGCTAAGTCTGTAGAGGTCAATCTCATCTATGAGATTGCTTGTTGTGTTCGACATTGACGGTACGCTAACCCCCATTAAGAGTTCGTGGAATTTTATTCATACGGTACTCAGCACCAAGCTTAGAAGCGAACATTATAAAAGTCTATTCTTTAACAAAGAGCTATCCTATGATGAGTGGGTATACCTCGATCTCAGCCTATGGAAGGGTTTAAGCTATGAAACTTTTAAGAAGATCCTCTACGCCATACCATGGAGGAGAGGAATAGAAAGGTTAACAAAGCTTGTTAATAACTATCGAGATGTGGCTAAGTTCATCGCTATTACAGGCGGATTTAGCGTACTATGTGAGCGTGTAATGAAGGAGCTTGGATTTGAATGGTGCATAGGTACAGAGATAGAGCTAGATGAAAACAACAAGTTGACAGGGTGCGCAAGGAGGTATGTGGGCTTTAGAGGCAAGGCTAGCACCTTGCAAGAATACATAGAGGAGAGCCATGAAAAATACCTGGCCATAGTGTCTGTAGGAGATGATGTGAATGACGTGGAATTGTTTCAACAAAGCGATGTATCTATAGCCTTCTGTTGTGAAGATAGTGTAGGTAGATACGCGAGTATCCACGTTCGGAGCTGTAATATATCGAAGTTAGTTGAAGTGCTCGAGTCGATACTAAAACGCTTGATCATGATGAGGCTTACGGCACTCTGAGCATGTGATGACACCTCCTCTCACTGATTGAGGAACTAGCGATGATTAAGGAATTCACCCTTTACATCTAAGTATACACCTTTTAGCACAAGCCAAGAGATGACCTCAGTGAATAGAGACTCACGCATTCCTATAACCTCAGGGGGTACAACACCTACGAAATCTCTTAGCCTATCTGAAATCTTAAGCCTTAGAATAGCATAAGCTGTAAACCCAGCGATCTTAGATCGCGCGGAGAGCTTACGTTGAGAATCGTAGACCGACTGTATCAGGTACTGAATTACTCTGCGACGTTTATCAATACTACCGATAGCCCTAATGTATAGTACCGTCATGTCGGGAACGTCACGTCTTTCACGTAGCTTAAGCAGCCTCAACAGGAAGTCCCGAGGGGATACCTTAGCACCATTGATATCAAGCGGCTTAGCACTAAACAGCCCTAACTCTCTTAACACCTTCAACGCCTCAACATGTCCTGCATACCAAATTGTCTTCTTGAAAGCCCTCTTAACCTTACCCCTTAACGTATAGAGAAGCGTTCCTAGACCCTCACCATACGTTGCTTCAAACCTACCAACACCAGGTATATCGATAATATCGGTTACAGCGAGGGGGTCTACGCTCTTAACATTACCATCCTCAATTATGCGTACTTGGCTAGAGTACTCTTCAACTATGTTACTCGGCGATTGTATAAATATCTGGCTAAGCGAATCCCTATCACTTAATGGAAGAACCCCAGCGTATATGCCTATCTCATCGATCGCGTCGTGGATAGCAAGTATGCGTCCGACTATAAGATTGCTAAGACCTGGCACAAAACCCGTGTCAGGTATGAGTACGGATTTACAAGCACGAAATTGGTTGTCTAACGCTAATGCGCTCTCTGGTATGGGTGAAGCGCTTATCACGTCTATACACATCTGGGTTGCTAGCTTCAGAACCTTAGATATAAAGCTTTGGGAAACGGTATTCACAATTATATCGCTACCCTTTAACACCCTTGCTATATCCGCTTCCTGCGATAGGTTCACTACTATAAACTCCGTTGAGGGTAGTGGTAGAGATGAACACTTAACAGCGCGAGGATAAGATTCATCAACAACGCGCAGCTCCACATCGGTTCTCTCCTCAGCTAATGCGTAAGCAAAGGCATAGCCTACGTCTCCACACCCAATAAGAGTTATGCGCATGCCTACACCCGATGCGCCAAGCCAATAGCCTCACGAATAGATTTCAAACCTAGCATCCTTAACCAGCTTCTCAATCCAGACAATATGCTCTCGACTACTCTTCGCCCAGAACCATGGATGAAGGCTGTACCTACTTGTACAGCTCGTGCACCAGCCAAGATCATCTCGGCAGCGGAGCGCCAATCATGGACACCTCCACAACCAATTATTTCAGGTCTCAACTCTCGATATACTTCGTAGACTGCACGTACAGCAAGGGGATGTATTGGAGGTCCGGAAAGTCCGCCAAACACATTGCTGAGAACTGGCTTGGCACTAAACACATCGATGTACATCGCCTTGACCGTGTTGATGAGAGTGAGAGCTCTAGCTCCGGCTTCAAGAGCGCTACCTGCAGAAGCAACAAGCTTATCGCAAATCCCTAGCTTAGCTATCACCGGGATTCGAAGTACTGAAGAGACTTCACGAACTATAGTCCTAACAACGCTGGGCTCGCTCCCAATCTCAATTCCATACCCTTTAGTATGCGGACAACTTAAGTTAAGCTCAATTGCATCAGCACCACTCTTCTCAGCCTCTATAGCTACATCTATGAACTCTCTTTCGTCTCTACCACCAACACTCACTATTATGGGCAAGCCAAATCTCCTCGCCTCAGCTACAAGCTCGTGTATAACCTTCTTACCCGGATTTGCAAGACCAACAGCATTAAGTACGCCACCACTAGGCAGCTCTATCACGATGGGGGTTTCATAGCCTTCGCGTGGCTGTGAGGTTATGGTCTTGGTAACTATTGCCGAAACTCCATACTCTGCCAGCCTAGCAATGTGCTCTCTACATGAACCTAGAATACCACTTGCATTCATTATCGGATGACGTAGGCAAATCCCGCATACATCGACATTTAGACACATAATCTTTGCACCTCAGTAAGAGGGAGAACACGTGGTTTATACACTTCACCTTGATGATATGCAAGCTGACCTCGCACCATGGTAGCACATATTCCTAGTCTCACGGTGCCCCTGTATGGCGTGTGTTTCGCCTTGGATTCTAGGACCGCGTTCTCGAGATGCGTCTCCTTACGAAGGTCGATAAATGTGTAGCTAGCTATGCACTCACGAGCTATGCATCCCCAACGACATAGCCTTAATATACTTGCAGGTCCAAGCGAAAGCAACCTAATAGCGGTCTTTATATCGATGACATTTTTCAACGCTAAGTCGAGTACTAGTAGTGAGGCTATCTCAATCGAGGATATTCCCGAGGGACAGAGTTCAAAAGGCAACTCCTTCTCATCTAATGAATGTGGAGCGTGATCGCTGGCTACAGCATCGACCATAGAAAGCCAGCTAATTAAGGAATGTTGTACATCATGACTGCGTAGAGGAGGATTAACCTTGGCTATACACCCTACCTCTACTTCATGCTCTGAACTCAATAGAAGGTAATGGGGACACGTATCCACAGTGAATCCATAGCTTTTTGCTAACGTAGCGCTTAAAGGATTGGTAACATGGGTTACGTGTATCCGTACCCTACGTTCATCGCCATACTGCTTTACTATGCTATTCAGTTTAGTTATAGCACTCAACTCTGCTTCTATGCTTCTACAGCGCCAACGTAAACCAGCTGCACACTCACTCACAAGCTTAAGATCCTCGGCATGAACTACCATTAGCTTATGTCTATTTAAGACCTTGAGCACGTAGGTAACGAACTCCATATCCTCGGGATAGACCTTGAACCCCATCACTCCAGGTAAACTAAGAAGCTCTTTCATGTAGCTAGTATTTGATGTATGAGGTACGGCTGCATAAACACCATAGTCACAATGTGAGTATATGCTCAGTGCCATCAGTTTATGCTGAAGTGCTACTATGTTATCTAGTCTCGGTTTTGTATTTGGCATATCTACAACAGCAGTATAACCACCACGTACAGCAGCTCTTGTACCACTAAGCTCGTCCTCTTTATAGCTAAGTTCAAGACCTCGTAGGTGCACGTGCATATCTATAAAGCCTGGCAATGCTAAACATTTAGACAGGTCTAGATGCTTATCGACGTTGGATACGTACTGAAATCCACTGTACCTATCTATCACTACCCCTCGTTCAACATCTATAACGAGAGTAGTGGGTATAGGTACACTGCTACCCGGATCCAGAAACCTCATCCAGATGCTAATCAGGTAATCCTGCAAGGTACTCACTCACTTCGGAACATCTGAATACAGGCCCATCTAC
Source organism: Ignisphaera aggregans (assembly GCA_015662595.1). Classification (GTDB taxonomy): domain Archaea; phylum Thermoproteota; class Thermoprotei_A; order Sulfolobales; family Ignisphaeraceae; genus SZUA-1435. The sequence goes on along the minus strand of DQTV01000039.1, from coordinate 4,673 downwards.
GCAGAGAAGCTTGGTTGACCCCCTTATGTAGCAAGATCCACAAAGACCTAGACCACATCTGACCAATGTCTCGAGAGAAATCATCGGGTCTACATCTCTAAACTCTTCACATGCTTTCTTGAGCATGAATGAAGGGCCTACAAATATAAGATCATCGAAATTCTCACTCTTACTAACCTTTTTCGCAAGGGTCAGGGCATCGCCACAGTAACCCACACTACAATCCTCGGTAGCTATATGGACACTGTGTGGAGATATGGGGAACACCAAGTCTATGGGTGGAACGCCCTGCCTAGTTCGAAAGCCGCATACCACATGTACTTCATATCCATTCTCACTACATACGCGTACTAAGTAGGGAAGGGGCGCTATTCCAACACCTCCACACACAACAAGAAGTTTCTTACCCCTAAGCTCCCGAAGGTCTATCCCCCGACCAAGAGGTATCTTAACGCCTAGAAAGCTACCGGACAAGGTTTCGGAGAGCGCCCTAGTTCCACGTCCCCGAAGTTTGTATATGAATCGAAACCTACTCCTCTCTAACTCCGCATAGGATATTGAAAGCGGTATTTCCTTAACACGTGGAATCCATAGAGAAGCGAACTGAAAAGGTTTAGGCTCTTTATCTATAGGCTCGACAAGCTCTATCTCAAGCAGATAGAGATCTTCTGCGATAGGCTCATTCAAAACTATTCTAGCGGGTTTCATGTGCACGACCTCTAATATAGTTCGCGATATCACTTTCACTAAGTAGAGTTCCGCAGTAATCACATTGTAGTATTAGTGGATTCTTTGAAATCCTTCGAAATCTAGGTACTACTGGTTCCTGATGTTTATTCGTTATACAAGTTGGGTTTGGACATAGAAGAATCCCCTCCACGATCTCCGGTACCTCAACTCTAAACTTACTCACTACATTGAATTCACTGATTATGTTTATCGTAGCTGTCGGAGCTATGAGAGCTATAGCACTAACTTCCTCACGGCTAAGCTTCTTACCCTCAATCTTAACTATGTCCTTCTTCCCAAGCTTCTTACTCTCGACATTCATTATTATCGCTATCCGAAGACCCTCCTTACCGGTAATCCCAAGCACTCTTAGCACATCTAATGCCCTTCCTGCAGGTATATGATCTATCACAGTGCCATTCCTTAATTTTGATACTGAAAGTGTTGAGGTACTCATATCTCAACACCGAAGATTAGGGCTAGAAGCGCCATACGCACCGGTACTCCGTAAGCCGCCTGCAAGAAGTACGCGGCATACGGAGACTTATCAACCTCGGGATCTATCTCATCGACTTTTGGCAGTGGATGTAGTATCCTCAGCTCTTTCTTAGCATGTGAAAGTATATCCATAGTTATTTTGTAAGACCCCTTGACCTTCTCATACTCAAGGGGATCCGGAAAACGTTCTTTCTGAATCCTAGTAACGTACATTACATCAACATCGCTAATTACATCTCCAATATTCTCTACCTCTTTGAACCTTATTCCACGTTCTTGAAGCAATTTCAGGGTCTCTGGTCTAGCTCTTAGCAAGGGAGGAGACACCAGGTATACGAACTTAGGCTTAAACAGTGTGAGTGCGTAGATAAACGATGTTGCTGCACGTCCATAACGTAGATCTCCCACAACCGCATATGTAAGCCCATCAATTGTGCCATACAGCTTCTTTACAGTGTAGAGATCTATCATCGCTTGCGTAGGATGATGCTGCTTTCCATCGCCAGCATTTATGACAGGGTTCTTAGCTATTTCAGCTGCAAATTTTGCTGCACCCTCATACCTATGCCTAATCACTATGAGATCGGAGTAATTGTCCAGCATCCTTATAGTGTCTGCTAGGTTCTCACCCTTCGCAACGCTAATGGCCTCTTCACCACTAAATGAAATGACATCCGCACCTAACCTCTTAGCAGCGGTCTCAAAACTTAGCCTTGTCCTTGTCGAAGGTTCAAAGAATGCGAGTGCTATTATCTTCCCCTCTAACACTCGTAGCTTCACTCTACCCATCTTCTCAATTCTATCAGCGTAGGCGAAAAGCTCTTCCAAATCCTCACGAGAGAAATCGAGTATCGATATGACGTCTCGACCTTTAAAGCCGAGCTTCACAAAGCCCATAACTACATAGTGGCTAACGGGTATATAAGCAGTCAGAGGACACATCTAGTCGCTGCTACATCGTGCGGATTCTAAATACAGCAGTAGCTGACTTAACAATTCTCGGTCTATTACTTTAGCCCTATACAGCTCTTCAAAAAGCTGACGTGCAGTTATCAGACTGCGTAGTTCTAATCCAAGCCTACGAACTCTCTCTGCAGCACCCTGCTCCCTATCTACCACTACAAGAGCTATTACAGGCTTGGCCCCCACATCGCTAAGGGCTTTAAAAGCTCGCTCTATAGAGCCTCCGGTTGTAGCAACATCATCGACTATAGCTACCCTCTTACCTTGCACCTCACCTTCCACAAGCGCTTGAGTACCATGCTCTTTCCTCTCTGTACGTACATACGCCATAGGAATGCCGTAGAGTGCCGCTATATATGCTGCTAACGCTATACCAGCTGTCGCTATACCTACGATACCATCTAGACGGTCGACATTTCCTACCCTACCAAGCTCCAACGCAACCCTTCGAGCTAGATCGGGATAGCTATAGAGCTTACGCAGGTCAATATAGAATGGACTCTCTAACCCTGACGTTAGTTTAAACTTTCCAAATTTTATCATTCCACGTCTATATAGCTCAAGAGCTAACCACGACACCGTGCAACACGCTCTCTCTGTTCGCTAAGTATTTGGAGAGCCGCTCTATACGGATCTTCACTGTACGTAATACTGCGTCCAACTATTTCATAGTCAGCACCACTACATATTGCCTCTCCAGGAGTAGCACCCTGAGCACCTACTCCCGGAGCGAGTATCTTAATTTCACTTCCTACTAACTGTCTAGCTCTTCTAATTACGTTAGGCCTAGTAGCGGGTACAACAATACCCCACGAACCTACCTCCTTAGCTATATTGATGAGCTGCTCCAGAATGGGATCAAACATCTTACTCGCAGCGGGATGGGTCATCGAGACCACAGTTATCAGTCTGAGACCCAACTCCCTACATCGCTGGGCTAATACCTCAAGAGCACCCTCAACACCAATAAAACTATGCGCAATAATGGCATTGAACCCTGCATAGCTAATCACTTCAGCACTCAACTTCATTACGAAGCCTACATCGGCAAGTTTAAGATCCGCTATCAATAGAAGGTCTTTGCTACTGTATGTTTTAACTATCTCCCTAACCCTATCAATTCCGAGTCTTAATAACGCTGGCAATCCTATTTTGAATCCTGAAACGATACCCTCAAGTAGTCTAAGTCTCGTGCTTATCCATTTAAATGCGTCCAACCCTGTAGGAGGGTCAAGAGCTACTATCAGCACGAGCCTCTACCCACATAAGCTTCGTAATCACTTAACAAAAACAGTGTTATTTTCTAAGCTCCCAGTAGGGACAGACAGCACATATTTCAGGATGCTTTAACACAACTATACGCCATCGACGCGCGTTTTCATCGAACACCATCTCTATACCATGTATTGGTGTTTCCAAACCTATGAACTGACAATACCCTTTCTCGGTATTGTAGTACATACAGTTCCTTCGTTTCTCCGTAGCAATGATCATCATGTTAGCTAGTATGCGTGCAAGCGCGTAAAGGTCCTCCGCTATCTTATCCTTCCTGCTATCTTGTCCCAACGATTTAAGCCTCTCTACTACGCGTTTTAATCCACTATAGTATGCTACCGCCATTGCTCCCTAGACAAGAGCTCTAACATACGTAATACTATATAACGAGGGGTCCGCATTTCAGCAAGCTCCGCCTCATCACAAACTCAGCTTATCAGGCCCTCATCACGCTTTACAGCTTAACACCCGTTTTATACACTGTGGTGGAACGTAGCTTACTAACCTTACTTGTCTCGACGCAATGAGTATATCAATGCCCTGACTTCTTACACACCAAGCATCAACGAGCAGAACAACAACGTCATCACCGTGCCTCTTCCCTACAGTACATGCATCATCAATGTTTAGGGTTAGATGTACATAGTGCCTATTCATAGGCTTAATTCCCTCCTTTAGTATGGAGGCAAGGTTTCTACGTACAGTTCCATGATATAGGTATCCGCTATTAACATCCTTAGGGTACTTAATCGATACGCATAGTCTCTTATTGTGTCCGTACCTCGCCCTAATCATTCCATCCCTTAGTTCAAACCTGCCTTTCGGGTCTAACAAAGCAATAGCAACTATATGTTCTTCTCTTACCCATCTATATAGAGAGGCGTTTCGCCATCTACTTCTTATACCCTCAGCAAGCTCCTTTATACTTACCCACCCTTCACGATCCATAGAAAGGCCTGCTGCTGAAGGATCGTGACGAAGTAGGAATGACATGAGTTTACTGAGAGCGACTCTCCTACTACTATCGAGGATCATCTCAGCTTTGGTTCCACAATGCATAGGATCCTCAACATATGCGCCACATATACGACATTTGTATATGGGCTTCATCTATCTCAACCGGTCAGCCGACCGCGCACCAATCATCCTTCATTCGTCGCAGGCGTACATCATCCCTACCACACTGCAATAAAGCACTTTATAACCCT
>DQTV01000085.1 GCA_015662595.1 Ignisphaera aggregans | reverse complement strand
TGATGATGATCATAAGCTTGATACCGGCATTGCTATACTGGCTAGGCTACACAATGTTAAGAATGAGCGCATTCTATTCTCTAGGCGAGCAAAGAAGCAATGTACCGGTAATAGCTATGGCTGTGGGTATAGCTCTTATCGCACTGACATTTGTATTCAACTTAATAGTGCTGTACTTCAGTCGATTAAGAGAGTATTACGCTGATGCACATGCCGTAGCTGTAGTTGAGGGTGGTGGAACTAAACTAAAGCGTGCACTAACAAGAATACTAATTGATTGTGGGTACCTAAGGCGTTTAGGTGTCGACATCTCTCGCTATAGTCATCTAAAAGCTCTATTCATATCAGATCCAGAGATAGAACTTGATATCGGCTTCATTAGACATCTAACACCCGAATACCTCGACATGATAGCTGAAAAGATAAAGAGCTTACCGCCTAGAGGAGAAATCCTATCATCGCATCCACACCCAGCAAAGCGTTTTAGAGTTTTAGAGGAACTTGAATCCCTTCTCAAGCCTCGTTTCAGATAAGTAGATTAACTTTCGAGATAGAGAGATCTCGAGTAGGCAATGTTACTTAGACGACGTAGCTTAGCTGAGCTCATAAACGCATTGCAGCATCAGATCTTTCTAGCCATATTAAAACTTGGGGTGTGTACCAAGATAGCTCAGGATCGAGATAGCTATAGAGAGGTATATCGTAATATCACTTTGCCCTCGACATTGATGGGCATACCCATAACCCCGACAACACTAATCGGGATATACCTAGCGTCAGCGCTTCGTAGCCTTACTAAGGCGTATCGCATCATATTGAAGATAGAGAGTAGATTGAAAAACTCTTATCCTGAAATTTACACAGTAGTTGCCCCTAACATAAACAGTGTAAAGCATGAGTTAGAGAAATCTATCAACATAGCCAAACAGGGTCGTAATATCGATGAAGTTATTAAGGAGATTAGAGACTGTATCGAGCGAGCAAATAATGCGATATCAAAGATTAGGGACGGTATTCCATCGTATCTACTAAGCGAGTTGAAGTGATGAGGTTTCTGGTAGCTGAACACGTGATGAAACCCTGCCTCACTGATGATATTTACAGGTAATATCCGTACAATGCACCGACCTGGAATTAATTCATTAACACTTTTTTCAGTTTTTGATAGGATACTTGTGAGGTGCAAATATGCCTAAGGCAATCGTATTGATAAACACCGATGTCGGTATGGAGGAAGAGGTTTCAAAAGCTCTTACTCAAATTCCTGAGGTTCGTGAAGTTCATATAGTCTACGGGGTTTACGATATTGTAGCCATAATAGAGGCTAGCACTTTCGATGCATTGAGAGCCGTCATTGTGAATAGAATTAGGCGTTTACCACATATTAAAAGCACGACAACTCTGATTGTGGTCGAGAGGTGATGCTGCTACCATTCAGCTCTTCATCGAACTAATTTTAGCTAGCTTAGAGCACGCTTGATAGTCAAAAACCCGAATGTAGAGAATAGAAAGGACATCGCCGCCACGATATGGCTTAGCCATAGGAATAGACCTAGCTGACCGCTCACTAAGCCGATCAGCGGTAGAAATACGTAGCCTACTACCATGGTGTAGTAAGCTATTTTGAAGTCTTTCAGTTCATATCTTAACGAGATCGTTCTGAAGATCCTCGCTAATACAAGACCGTTGACAACGTAAAACGTTACTACGTAAAAGAACATTAGTAGTACAGCGTACGTAATATTGATACTTGCCACATAAAGTGCTGCGACGTGTAATGACAGTGATATGGTCAACGTAATAACCATGGCCAGTGCGTATGCTCGTACACGCTCGATACCTCTGAGCGTTGATGATATGATCTCTAGTGAGAGAGCTATCAATGCATAGCCTAAGCTAACGATTATGAATACGAGCGCCAGGCCGAGACGAGGTATCAAGAGGTTCAAACCATGGAGTAGTAGATTGTATACGACTAGAATGCTCGTACCTATCATCCCGATTTTCGATCCGCGTATAGCTAGTAAACGTTTGAGCTCCTTATCCAAGCAGCGACCCAGATAGAGCAAGCAGATAGTCGTATATGAACTCACCACGTTATGACGTTCTAAGCCTGTATGACGATTAGATAGCCTAAACGCTTAGTTATCTCTAAACGGTGAGACTAGCTTGTGGGGCTAGTCTATGAGTAGCTATGAACAGCTAATTAACGTGCTTCTAAAGCTGCAAAGCTGTTTCAAATTTCAAAAGCTGATAGAGCAGGACGTAGTATCCAAGCTCGATCTCATGACGAAACCTAGAGCTGGGATAGCACTCTCTGTTGCGCTTTGGGCAAGCGATAGCCTGAAACGAGGACAGATAACCTATGGAGACCTTATATACATTCAACGACGCTTAGCTGCATTCCTCAGCAAAGCTTCAAAAAATGAACAGCTAGTTCTAGAGAAATTGCTAAGACTCATACCTATTAAGTACGGCTTAGACGTTGAAACTGTTGCACAGAGGTGTTTTATCGAGTCGAGGATGCTTCTAGACATTATACGAGCCCTCAACTTGCTACAGGAAGTAGTAATGTTGTTGAAGAGTGGAGGAGTTGTTGAGGAGCCCATAAAGCATGAAAGAAGGCTGTGTCTCAACGATCCTGAACTGTTGCCGCCTGCGCATGCTAACATCGATACGTATCTTACGCTTATTGTTCAGGCACTAAATAGCGTACCCGAGCTACTGAAGGATAACGTTGCATCCCATGCCATAGAGCTCATAAACGATAGAATTGCTAAAGCCTCAATAACACCTTCAGACGCAGCAGCTATAGCATTGCTAGCTCTTACACTAAGTAAACGAATTCAGAATGTCACTATATGTGTAGAGCCCTGTATAGATCTAGAAGCACTCGTTAGAAGAGTTCATAACGATCTCGTATCGCTTGGTGCTGAACCCTCTAGGTCCGACATATTTGAATTATATAGGGAGCTACTGATTAAGGATGTTTTGCGGGGGAGAAGGTGATGAGAAGCTCGCCGCACTGAGCTTCTAAATGATGAGTGCCGAGTTCGCTGAGTAATGCCGATCGAGTTCGAAGCGTGATCAATCCCATCTCGACACTCAACATGATCACGGAGCCTTAATATCTCCTTGATATAGTTAATACCATGTGTAAACAATGCCGAGTAGCGAATGGAAGAAACGATTCTTAGTGGTAGCTCATAGAGGTGCTTCAGCATACGAACCTGAAAACACAATGCGTGCATTTCGTAGAGCCTTGGCCATGGGCGCTGATGCTATTGAGCTTGACATAAGGCAGAGTGCTGATGGTGTCATAGTGGTTATCCACGATGAGGACCTTAAGAGAGTTTCTGGCATTGAGAAACGTGTAAGGGAGTGTACATACGACGAACTTTCACGTATACGCATATTCAATTCCGAAACTATACCGAAACTCGAAGATGTACTAAGCGAGTTCGGTAATAAGACCACGTTATTTATCGAGATAAAGGAGGCTGGACTTGAGGAGAAACTCGTTTCTCTACTTCGTCAACACTCAGTCATAGACAACGTACTCGTAATCTCATTCCTGTATACAACGCTCGCTAAGGTCAAAGAGCTTGAGCCCCGAATTGAGGTAGGCTTGCTAACCTTCAAGACACCTCTACCATTGAAGGAAGGTAAGAAGCTGAACGCCTTTGCTATACTACCACGCTTTAACATAGTGACACCGAGAACTATACAGATGATTCGAGCATACGGATTTCGTACCTATGTATGGACCATAAACGACCTTAGCTTAGCTCTTCGCATGATTGGGTACGGAGTTGATGGCATAGTTACCGATAGACCCGATATCAAGTATGAGCTAACTAAACAGCAAACACTACTTAAGTACTCTCATGCATAACCATCACCACTATTGACCGGTGAAATAAGGTGAACGAGGGTCAAACCACGGAAACAAATGAATTGTGTGAAAAGCCTAAGCTTAAGAATATCGCAATGTCTATACTCATAATCATCCTCATTGTATTCTCATTCATCGCAGGCCTCACGCTAGGGCCTAGACTAACCCCTCAGTACAAGACGAGGGTTGTGAAGATATACCACACCATAACCATGACTAAGTACCTCAGGGATACGGTAACTTTAGTAAGAATACAAAAATCTACAATAACTATCACTGCTCTATATACATCCGTACAACCTAGACTTGCTTTCAGATACAATACATCGCTGTTATCGCTACTGCCCATAGTCGTAGTCAACTATTCTACAAACACGGATTTGAGGCTCGTATTCAAGGACCCAAACAACAGTGTTATAGATATTAAACTAGCGTTAGCTCCTCGCGGAAGCACGTTCTTCATCCTCTCGCTACCGTGTAGAAGCCCATACAACGGTACATATACAATCCATATATACGATGTCCTCGGTAAATACCTGGGTAAGGTAGAGATACCGATACATGTTATCAAGCCTATCATCAACGACGTATCGATATTCATAAGGAATCGTTATAGTATTACATTACTCCTAAAGCTGTCCGTGTTGAACAACAGCACAGTACCGATCTTCATTACCAAGATAAGCGTTGGTATCAGTAATACCAAGGTTAAGTATGAACGAGACATGTGCTTGGGTATACCGCCTAAGAGCATCGTATCTATAGGACCTCTAAACATCAATGCTGGTAATCTATGTAGCGGTCAGTATAGTGTAGTGATAGAACTTCACACTGATTGGGGTGCAAAAACTGTACTGTCATTGCCTATCGTAATCCCATAGAGTACCTACTTACACCTATTGAAGGTTTTGAGGGTAGGGTAGATGTAGAGGTTTAAGCATCTTAGCTATGTAGTTTACGAGGCTACTAGGGTGGTAGCATGCCACGATACATGATCGAGTTGCTTCAAAGGTATTACCACTGTCTGGGATACTATGTCCGCATATCGATTCCCATACCTTATAAGAAGCGTATTCATGGAGTGGAAAAGACATTCTATAAGTTTTTAGACTTGGCAGCTTTAAATGATAGGGAGCTACTATTAATTGAGTGTAAGAGCTTTAAGAACGTGAAGAATTTGAGGGCGGCACTAGAGCGTGTATGTAGATTTTATGACTATGTTGATGAAGCTCTCAAATCATCGTTTTCAATATCTCATACTATCACAGTTCGTAAGCTCATGTTTGTGGAAGACGATGATTTAGAGAGACTCAAGCCGTACTCTAAGATCTTACAGAAGTGTGGTATCGAAATTCAAGGGCTATCGAGCATTGTCGATGAGCTTCTTAAGTGTTCTATTCGAGAGCAAGAGCTTCGTAAGACTCGTGGTGAAGGCGATATCGTGCTCTCAATAATAGCGTTTCTAATACGCAGTCTCAACAAAGCTAAATCCTCACTAGTCCACGAAAGGCATACATAAGCGTTACAACCATTGAAAGTATTGAGATGTATTTCGGTGCTAATACCATAGATCCTGTTATCATACGACTGACAACTATGCTGGAGACTATGATTAAAAAGAGCGATGTTATAAAATAGCTTGAGGCTAAGAAATCTATTCTTACTTTCTGGGCCGTTGGAAATGTTACAGCCATACCCGCTACAGATTCGATGAGCTCAATCACTACAACACCTGCGATAGCAAAAGCCATAACTGCTAAAACAAGTACCGTTTTATATTCTGCCAATCTATGTCTACGCAGCTCATCCATTCGCACAATTTGTTCTACATATCGTTCAGCAGCTTCAAGTACGTTCTCAACTCTACCCCCACTAACCATAGCTATAATCACGGCATTCATTATCGCTCTTACCTCGCGCGGAACTACACCAAATACTTTTCTAAATGCCTCAGAAGGATCTTCACCCAACTTAATTAGGAGTACAAACCTTTCTACGTACGTAGCTAAAGGAGGTCTGATGATCTTTAACGCGTTCTCTAACGCGTGTAGTATCGTAGCGCCGGTCCTAACATAGGAGGCTAATAATGGTATGAATTCAAGGAGTTGCCTTCGCAACACACTATGCTCAATATAGATATCTCGTGAGTATAAATATAGACCCATAGCTATCCCAGAAACTCCGAAACCAAGAACTAGGTACGCATCTGGCGTTTGAAATATCGGTATGGGAAACCTGTATATAGGGGTAATAAAGAGCCCCACTCTAACATTACCTAAACCTTTCACATACTCTATTCCGAAAAATTTAAATAGTGTTGGTATTGCATAGCACGGCACTACGAGAGCTAATACCATGGCTATCGAGAAGGGCAGTAATACCCTTCGCCATTTCATATGTTAAACCCTCAGCTTGGACACCATGGTATCTACGATGATGAGTATCGTTATCGATGCTATGGGAATCAAGATGAATATCGTAAGGAACATAAGGGCTTCAAATGGCAGCATCGGTATTGGATAAAGGAGAAAGAGAACAGCTATTGAACCCAAGACTACCGGGACGAGTAATGCAAATGCTAGGTACATCTCCATCATAATACCTATATCGTTCACAGTCTTCTCAACAAGAATTCCGTACCTATCTATATAGCCAGCCATTATCGAATTCACGATAGTTGCTGGGTCACCGCCAACACGTGCAACGGAAGCGAGGCCTACGAGTAGCTCCTTCATGGAGGGCGATGGGGTTATGTAGGATACTCTATGAAGCGCTTCATCTATGGGTATACCTATACGAATCAACGAGTTTACCATCCGAACCTCTAAATCGAAGTACTTTAGTTCTTCAAGAAAGCGCTTCTCTAACTCATTGAATGCTTTCGCTATCCCAATACCAGAGGCAAGCAGTAGAGAGAGGGTCATCGCTAAGAGAGGGAATTTTGCTTCTAGTAAGCTACGTCTATTGCTATATACAAACGATGGTATGGCTATAGCTAATGCTAGAGCGAGTGGAAAGACAACACATATCGAGATAAGTATGCAGGCAACTATGCTTATGAACACGTTCTTTACGTAGTTGTATATGAATATCGATGAAGTTATTCCTGTTCCAACTATAGCAAAAAGTATGCATAGTGATGATATTCGTGCATATCGATCAAAGCTAGACGATATTTTTGAGCCTATTACCAGAGGTTCGAGATTTCTATGCAACAATATCACACGATATATAGGCTCGCTGATAAGCGCCATGACGTCTTCAAGAGCCTTAAACAGATTTAATCTCTTCACTCTCAAGCACCTTGATTCTATAGGGTTCTCCAAGCTCTTTAACAATCTCATCGTATACTGACTGAGGATCTCTACGGTATCTTCTAACGAGGGTATGTAGTGATATTAAGTCGAGCTTATGTTTTGTAGCCCAATACAGTACTGTTGCCCTTCTGTACAGATCGTACACAACATCATCGTAACTCAGTGCTAGCATATCTGCAATTGATTGAAGTAGCGAACTCTTTAAGGAGATTTTCCATGTATCTTCATCTCTTACCCAGCGAGCTAGAGTTCTGACGTATATAGCATTGCGCTCTGCATCATATCTATCAACTTCGTGGATCACAACGATCTTCCTCTCAACGTTCCCTCCTATAATGAGCCTCAGTATCTGTACGAACAGTTTAGAGGTGGCTATAAGGGCTTTGGGTACCGACATGGGTGGTGAAGTTAATCGGCGGATAAGAGCTTCAACGCTTTCTGCATGCACGGTTGTCAAGCCTCCATGACCTGTAGACACGGCTTGAAAGAAGCTGTATGCTTCTCGAGATCTTATCTCACCGAGAATCAGCACATCGGGACGCTGTCTCATGGCGGACTCTACCTGTGCTTGGAGAGTTACGTTCTGAACTTTCGGATCCGTGCTCAGCCTCGTGACCATAGCTACCCAGTTTTCATGGAATGGAAGCACTATTTCAGGTGTATCCTCAGCTGTAACTATCTTCATCTCTGGGGGTAGAAGCATAGCTATCGCGTTGAGTAACGTTGTTTTACCAGCGCCTGTTGGGCCATATATTATGATACCCTGCTTATTCTCAGCAGCCATCCACAAGAGCGCAGCTACAGCAGCGTCTAGCGTACCTCTAGATATCAGCTCTACTATTGTAAACGGTTCGGCACGGAACTTTCTAATAGTGAAGCTGTGTCCCCTCCTTGAGACCGTGTCCAGAACTATGTGGACCCTAAACCCCTCAGGCTTGATAATCCCCTCAACGATTGGTTGAGCGATCGTCGGTTCCTGACCAGCTCTATAGGCAAGCTTTCTAACTACTCGTTCAAGACTTTGAGAATCGGAGAAAACAAT
>DQTV01000007.1 GCA_015662595.1 Ignisphaera aggregans | reverse complement strand
TTTAACAGCTATCCACATGGTAGGAACGTAGTGGTGCCGGGGTGCCCGAGCGGTCTAAGGGGCCGGCCTTGAGAGCCGGTGGGGCAACGCCCCGCGCGGGTTCAAATCCCGCCCCCGGCGCCACAAAACCTACAATGCTTTGCTTTCGGTTCTGATGCTAACGGAGCAATGACAGACTTTTAAGCTGGTATCGAATTAGTGCTTACTCAGCGATGTAGGGGTACGGTGTAGCTATGTCAGGTGAGTATCGATACATAGTTAGGATAGCGGGTACAGATATACCAGGTGAGCTTGAGCTAGCGTGGGGTCTTGCCAAGATAAAGGGTATAGGGTACAACTTCGCAATGGCCATATGTCGAGTTCTTGGTCTAGATCCGCATATGAAGACGGGGTTTCTTAGTGAAAGCGATGTGGAAAGGATAGAGGATGTGATCAAGAATCCGTCAAAGTATGGTATTCCCACATGGATGTTCAATCGGAGAAAGGACTACGAAACTGGAAAGGATATGCATCTAGTCGGAGCGGACTTGATATTCTATGCGAAGCAGGATATTGAGCGCGAGATAAGGATAAGAAGCTGGAGAGGTATAAGGCATGCACTAGGATACAAAGTACGTGGTCAGAGGACGCATACTACTGGTCGCTTCGGACCAACTGTGGGTGTTAAGAGGAAGAGGTGAGTTAGTATGGGCGATCCTAAGAAGCCTCGAAAGAAGTGGGAGTCTCCAGGTCATCCATGGATTAAGGAAAGACTTCAGCGCGAAATGGAGTTGGTGGGCTTCTACGGACTTCGCAATAAACGTGAGCTATGGATAGCGCAAACGATGTTGAGAAAGATACGTGCGCGTGCCAGAGCGCTTCTCGCATTACCACCGGAAGAGCGTGAAAAGGCTGCTCGAGCGCTTATAGATAAGTTGTATAGGATGGGATTTTTGCCCAGCCCCGACGCTACTCTTAGTGATGTTCTTAGCCTAGATGTTGAGGCTATACTCGAGAGGAGGCTTCAGACCATTGTTTGGAGGAAAGGATTAGCTAAGACGATACATCAAGCCAGACAACTAATAGTACATGGCCACATAGCCGTGGCCGGTCGTCGCATTACATCTCCTGGCTACCTCGTGTCTAGAGACGAGGAACCCCTCGTAGATTTCTATCCTCTATCGCCATTTGCGAAGAGAAGAGCCGAAGGCACTTAACGTAATGGTGGTACGGTATGGCCTTTACAGCACGCGAACTTAAATGGGGTGTAGCACACATATACGCGTCGTTCAACAATACGATAGTGCATATCACTGACCTGACGGGTGCGGAAACGGTTGCGCGTGGCTCCGGCGGAATGGTTGTTCGAGCTGATAGAGAGAAGCCAAGTCCATATGCTGCTATGATGGTTGCTTACAAAGTTGCTCAGGAGGCTATGGAGAAGGGGATAAACGCTATTCATATAAAAGTCCGTGCACCTGGAGGTCACGGTCCCAAGACTCCGGGTCCCGGGGCTCAGGCAGCTATTAGAGCCCTGGCACGCGCAGGCTTTATAATAGGTAGGATAGAGGATGTAACGCCGATACCCCACGATACGACTCGTAGACCTGGAGGTAGGCGTGGTAGAAGAGTGTGACTGTGGATGAACGTTTCTCTTCGAAGAATTGCCGATAACGCAATCGAGATCCTCATACAAGGGCTTCCTCTCCCAATCATTAATGCGATACGCAGATATGCGCTAGCTAAAGTACCTACGATGGCTGTTGATGAAGTGGCCATTATAGCTAATACCTCAGCACTGTTCGACGAAATACTAGCTCACAGACTAGCTATGATACCGCTCTATTCTGAGGTAGCGATAAGGAAGTATGCTGAACCGCCACCTGAGGTATGTGCTAAGTGTACGGCTTCTGAAGCTGAGGAAAAACCTCCAGCTGAGGTATGTAAGAAATGCTTTGTTCATCTCTATCTAGAGGCTGAGGCTGTAGATCGTGAAATCGTTGTGTACTCAGGGGATATAAAGAGTGAAGACCCTGATGTGTATCCGGTATACAACAATATACCCATAGTGATACTCGCACCCGGTCAGAAGATTCTACTTGAGCTTCGAGCAAGACTAGGTAGAGGTCTGGAACACGCAAAGTGGAGCCCCGCAACGGTAGCGGTATCCAGGTATGTTGCTACCATAGAAGTAGATAAGAAACGGTGTAACCTCTGTGGTAAATGTGTAGAGGTATGTCCACGTAAGGTTCTTGAGCTGAGCAACACAGAAATCAAGGTGAGAGACATATATGAGTGTATTCTCTGCAAGCAATGCATAAACGCGTGTCCAAATAAGGCTATAGATGTGGTTCCGAAGAGCGATGAGTACATCCTGTACATAGAGTCTTCAGGAGCATTAAAACCGGCAACAATAGTGCGTGAGGCTGCTAACATACTTATAAGCGAGCTTGAAGAGCTGTTGAGAAAGGTTGTTGAGTGGAGAGGTCGTAAGGTGACGGCGCAATGAGGAGAACGGGGCCTACAAACTACATATGGAGGAAGACTATAAGATTGCTTAGAAAGTATGCGAGGCAGTATAGAGCTAGGGTATGGAGGTACGTTGCAGAGCTTCTTGAGAGGCCTGCAAGGAAACGAGTTGTTGTCAACGTTAGCAAGATAAATAGGTATGCTCAGCCAGGCGAAACGGTTATAGTGCCTGGAAAGGTTTTGGGAGCGGGTATGATTGAAAAGCCGATCACAGTCGCAGCAATGGCGTTCTCAGCATCTGCAATAGAGAAGATAAAGGCGGCTGGAGGCCGAGTAATTCATATCCTAGACCTCCTGAATGAAAATCCGAGAGGAAGTCGTGTGAGGATAATAATATGACGTACGAGGTTACGACATTAGAAGACGTACTTAACCGGCTTAGTGTTCCGGAGCTTGTGATAGATGCTGAGGGTGCTGTTCTAGGAAGGCTAGCTAGCTACGTTGCTAAGCTAGCCCTCATGGGAGTAAGGGTGTACGTTGTAAATGTTGAGAAAGCTGTGATTACAGGGGATAAGAAGAGGGTTGTCGATAGCTATAAGCTACTTCTCGAGGTTAAAACGCATAAGAACCCATATAGACACGCACCTCACCGTCCAAGAAACCCCATAAACATATTCAAGAAGGCTGTCAAGGGTATGCTGCCAAAGGAGAACTGGCTGGGTAAGCTGGCCTTAAAGAGAGTCAAAGCTTATATAGGATTCCCAGAGGAGTTGAAGAACAAGCCCGTGATCAAGATTGTCGATACGCTAGCTGAACACCTTAAGAGGAGGGAGTACATAACAGTGGATGTTGTAGCCAGGGAGCTAGGCTGGAAAGGTGTTGGGCTATGACACAGGAGCATATGGCGCAAGAGCAGCAGATTAAGGTTTTGGGAGCCTATCCCAAGATAGTAGCAGGTAAAAAGATCGTTATCAGTGTTGGTAAACGAAAGACTGCTATAGCGAGAGCTGTCATCAAGCCTGGGATAGGTAGGGTTAGAGTTAACGGAGTTCCTATAGAGATATGGCCTATAGAAATGGCACGGATGAAAATGTTAGAACCTCTACTGCTACTCCAACCTAAACTCCGTGAATCGGTAGATATAGACGTTAAGGTGGAGGGTGGTGGGGTCATGGCACAGGCAGACGCTGTCAGAATGGCTATCGCTCGAGGTCTTGTAGCGTTCTTCAACATACCGGAGCTAAAGGAGCTTTACAAGGAGTTTGACCGAACGATGTTGGCAGGCGATCCACGTAGAACCGAGCCTGAGAAGTGGTTGCGATACAGTGCGAGAAGGTTTAGGCAGAAGTCTTATAGGTGAGCGGCATGATAATCCCCGTAAGGTGCTTTACGTGCGGATACCCCATAGCTGCTAAGTGGGAGGAGTTCATAGAACGTGTTAAGAGAGGTGAAGACCCTAAGAAAGTGCTTGACGATCTCGGTATTAAGAGGTACTGTTGTCGAAGAATGCTCTTATCGCATGTAGATCTTCTTCGTGAAGCCATGTATTACACCGTGAGGTGATGTAATTGAGTGAAGAGGGAAGAATGAGTGCGGCTGCTCAGTTTGAGCTCTTAGTACCGCTCGAGATGTATCTACAGGCTGGTGTTCACATCGGAACTCATAGCTGTACGAAGCATATGGAGAAGTTTGTTTTCCGTGTACGTCCTGACGGTCTCTACATCCTCGATATTAGGAAGACTGATGAGAGATTGAGAATTGCGGCACGATTCCTAAGCAGGTTTGAGCCTGAGAAGATTATGGCCGTTTCAACGAGGCAATACGGTCAGACGCCAGTCCTAAAGTTTGCGGAGTTTGTAGGTGCAAAGGCAGTTGTGGGACGCTTCATACCTGGCACCCTCACTAATCCTAGGCTTGAATGGTACTACGAGCCAGATGTGTTAGTGCTAACGGATCCGCGCGCAGATAGTCAAGCGCTTGACGAGGCTATGGAGATAGGGATTCCGATCGTGGCATTTGTTAGCACTGACAACAAGCTATCGGGTGTAGATCTAGCCATACCGGCCAACAATAAGGGTAGGAAGTCGTTAGCACTACTCTACTGGATACTGACAAGGCAGATACTGCGGGAGCGTGGAGTTTTAGGGGCTAATGAAGACCTTCCAGTTAAGTACGAGGACTTCGAGACCAAGCTTTAATCTCGAAGCGTAGTGTGAGGCTATGATCAAACGCAATCCGTACGTTGCCGGAACCTTTTACGAGCTTCAAAAGGACAGATTGATTTCACAAATTCAGTGGTGCTATACTCACGCTCTTGGACCAGGAGAGTTGCCAAGAGTATCGAGCACTAGAGTCAAGCGAAGCCTCGGCTACGTGGTGCCTCACGCTGGATATATGTATAGCGGTCCCATCGCCGCTCACGCCTATTACAGCTTAGCCTTCGAGGGTGTTCCACAGGTTGTGATACTGATAGGCCCTAACCATAGTGGTCTAGGCACGGCAGCATCGATAATGGTTGAAGGTGTGTGGGTTACGCCTTTAGGTGAGGTTGAGGTAGATTCTGAGCTCGCTAAGGCCATTACGAAGGAGAGCAGCTATCTAGACATCGATGTCACACCCTTACTGTATGAACACTCAATCGAGGTTCAGCTTCCATTTCTACAATTTATGTATGACGGTAAGATCAAGATAGTGCCCATAGTTATAAGTTTGCAGGTCCCAGAGATATCGCAGGACATAGCCATGGCAATCCATAAGGCCGTTGAGGATCTTAACAGGGATGCAGTTCTCATAGCAACTAGTGACTGGACACACTACGAGCCCTATGAGGTAGCGTATAGAAAGGATATGGAGGCTATAGACAGAGTGCTTTCAATAGATCCTGAGGGTCTATTCAGAGTTATTGAGGAGAAGAAAGTTTCAGCCTGTGGCTACGGTGCTATTGCAGTGCTTCTATATCTAGCTAAGATGCGTGGTATTCGAAGGGCTGAGCTACTAAAGTACGCCACTAGTGGAGATATTGCAGGTCGTAGAGATAGCGTTGTAGGCTACGCATCCATACGGGTTCCAATACTTGAGGGTGGTTAGATCCAGGGAGTGTAAGCTACCTTTTCCCCTAGTCGGAGTATGTGTGGAAGGAGTTTACGGCACATATCTCAGTTTACCGCTCAACACTACGTGTAACGTTCGTCTCGATATTAGGATACTGCGTTGTAGAACCGAACCCTGTACAGAAATCAGGGGGGTTGAGGAACCTCTGCGCAGCGCTATAGGTAGATTCCTTCGCGAGTTCTTTAGACAAGCAGGTTTTAGCGATACGGGGCTTGAGGGCGAAATCGTTCTGGAGTGCAGTACGCTAGCACCATTGATTTCGTTCTATGTTGCAGCAACCAACCTTATCATTGAGGAGCTCCTCGGTGTAGAGGATCTACGTAGGTTCCTTAGCTCAATTGCTGTGATTGACGGTGTTGCTCTAGGAGTAGACCCAGGCTATACACTTTCTCTTCGCTGTACATCCTCCTTCAGAGCTCCGTGTATAGCACGCGGAGTAAATGAGGTGCTGCGATTGCAAGGGGTTGCAAATATAAGCATTGACGGCCTGCTAAGCATACACCACATGGAGGTACAGGGACGCAGTCCCGCTATACCCCGGGTGGTCGAGGCTAATCGTAGGATTGTCTCACTATATCTCAAGGTAGTAAGCACGGTAATGCCCGAGATAATCGACTTCATTAATCTACAAAAGGAAGAGAATGAGAAATACCTTAGGCTGGTCCTGTATATGGAACTTGCATTGAGTGGGGTTAGCCCTAGTAAGTGGGTTAGACTTCCTAAGGTGGTTCCAGACATCAATGCTATAGCTGTCTATAACATAAGGGTGCTGAGCTAGCCATGGTAGTGGTGGTGAAGATCGGAGGAGCTCTTATTACTGATAAGCAAAGACCGTTTAGAATACGCTATGAGGTATTGCGTAGACTTGCAAAGGAGTTAGCACAAGCGTATCGCGAGTGTTGTAGAGAGATGGTGTTGATACATGGAGGTGGTAGCTATGGACACTACGTAGTACATGAGTATGGGTCGAGACTAGAAGGAGATGGTTTCTACGTGACTATCATGTTCATGCGTGAACTGAATAGAGTTTTTGTTGAACATCTACATGCGGTGAACGTACCCGCAGTCCCTGTAGATACACATGCGATAGCGTTAAAGAAGGGAGATAGGCTCCAGCTATTCCTCGATACAATTACGTACATGCTTAAGAAGGGCTACGTCCCAGTGCTATATGGAGATGTAGTGGTGGGTGACAGAGTTTACGTTCTCTCAGGAGATGAGATAGCATGGTTTTTAGCGCGAGAGCTACAGGCTAAGAGGCTTGTCTTCGTTACTGAGGTTCTAGGGGTATTCGATAAGTCTCCTGAAGTTCCTGGAGCTAAGCTGATTAACGAGGTTAGACTAGTCGATGTGGTCAAGTTAGATATGCATAGTGCTAAGGGCATAGATGTGACTGGCGGAATGGCTACAAAACTTCGTCTAGGCCTAGTTTACCGACCTCATAGAGCATGTGAGGTAGCTATCATTGGGGGGACGATCCCTGAAAATGTATATCGAACACTATGTGGACATCACATTGTAGGCACTAGAGTACGTCTTGATTAGATTAGCTTGGTCAATTTCCATGAGGTAGGCTTACACATGGTGTTCAATATGGAGAGCAATACCAGTGAGCGTAAGGATGAACACCTAGAGCTCTCTCTCGACGATAGAATTGAGGGCCCTAACACGACATGGCTAGAACATGTTCACTTAATTCATAATCCGCTACCAGAGCTATCGTTAGATGATGTGGATATCAAGGTTCGATTCCTCGGAAAAGAGCTTCGGGCGCCGCTAATAATCCTAGGGATGACCGGAGGTACCGAAAAAGCATACAATGTAAATCGGGAGCTCGCTAAGCTAGCTAACGAGTTCGGTATAGCCATTGGTGTTGGTAGTCAGAGAGCTATGATAGAGAACCGATCGGTTGAGTACACGTACCGTGTGGTCAGGGAGTTTGCATCAGATGTCCCGGTGATTGCCAATATAGGTGCGACACAGCTCGTTCGTTACGATATCAGGGATATAGAGCGTATTATCGAGGTATTAGAGGCCGATGCACTAGCTGTACACATGAATCCAGCACAGGAGCTTATTCAGCCTGAAGGAGATAGAGACTTTCGTGGAGTCTTAAGGAGGTTAGTACAGTTACGGGATGTGATCTCTGTACCCATAATCGTGAAGGAGGTTGGCACCGGTATTCCACGTGAGGTGGCTAAGATCCTCTACGATGCTGGTATAAGGTATTTCGATGTTGGTGGAGCGGGTGGAACTAACTGGATAGCTATAGAGATGCTTAGGCTTCAGAGAAGAGGGCTTGAAAACGCTAAGATAGCTAGAAACTTCCTTAGTTGGGGGATACCCACAGCTGTGTCTGTTGTTGAAGTGCGGGACGCGGCTCCGAATGCTACCATTATTGCGAGTGGGGGCATTCGTACAGGTATTGATGTTGCTAAGTGCATAGCGTTAGGGAGTGATCTAGCGGGCTTTGCCAGGCCTGTACTAAAGGCTCTCATCGCTGGAAATGCTAGAGAGTTCCTAAAGGAAGTAATCGATGAGTTACGTATGGCTATGCTACTTGTGGGAGCTAAAGATCTTGAGGAGCTAAAGCGAGCATCGATAGTTATACTCGACAAACTAGCCCAGTGGATATGCGCTAGAAGGCTTAAGGTTAGAAATCCTAGAGCTTATATTCCTTGTTAGGGGCTGTAAGATCGGTGGGATTATGGAGCTGCTTGAGTATGCAAAGTCAGTAGCCCAGAAGGTGGATTCGTTCATCGTGAGCACTATCGATGGTAAGCCTCGCGAGTTGTATGAAGCAGCTCTTCACTATATACGAGCTGGAGGTAAAAGACTTAGACCGTTAATGACTGTTTTAGCTGCTCGGATGGCCGGAGGCTATGAGGATGTAGCAATACCTGCAGCTGCAGCAATCGAAGTTCTTCACACGTTCACCCTTATTCACGACGATATAATAGATCGTGATGAGTTTAGGCGTGGCGTTCCAACAGTTCACAGGTTGTGGGGTATAGATACCGCGATAGTAGCTGGTGACGTTCTCTATGCCTATGCATACAGGTGTCTACTGAGGGCTGTAGACTTTGGGGTCGAGCACAGCCGTATTGTGAAAGCCGTTGAGTATCTTACTGAGGGGGCTATACGAGTTGCAGAGGGCCAAATGCTCGATATGCTATTCTCTAGAAGAGAGGTGGTTTCGGTGGACGAATACATAGAGATGGTAGAACGCAAGACATCAGCCCTCTTCATAGCTGCGGTCTCTATGGGAGCTATACTTGGTGGCGGAGATGAGAGGCTGATCTCAAAACTTAGAGAGGCTATGAGGTTGGCTGGCATAGCATTTCAGATAAAGGACGATATCCTAGGCCTCGTAGGTGATGAGAAGACCCTAGGCAAACCTGTTTTAAGTGACCTTAGAGAGGGTAAGAGAACCATACTAGTTATCTACGCATTGCAAAGGCTTAACGATGAGCGTAGGGATAGATTACTTAGGGTTCTCGGAAACAGTCAAGCTTCTATCGAGGAGCTTAGAAAAGCTGCTGAGATTATCATGAGTACCGGAGCTGTAGAATATGCTGACAAGCTAGCTCGAGAGTACGCTGAAAGAGCGCGACATATCATAGAATCGATAGAGTGCAGAGATCCTGATGCAAAGAGTATGCTTTTAGAGTTGATAGACTATCTCGTGAAGAGAAGGTTCTAAACATGTTTCCACGCGCCTACGTGAGAAGCAAGGATATACCCCAGATCCAGAATCGCTCTACCGAATCCGAGGTTACGGCACTTTACGGAATTATAGACGTGAGTAAGGTAATTAATGAGAATAAGAGGCTATATATCGACACATCAAGAGGCGAGTTCTGTGAGCATGGTCTTGAGGGATTTGAGGAGTTTATCGAGATTATGTATAACTATGTTCTTGGCTTAATTATAGACCCTGTCAATGGTGAGGTACTCTTCGACTTCGTTATCGAGAATCCTAGAAAGAAGGTTACAGTTTTCGTTCCTCGAGGAGTAAAGGTTGTAGTGATAGAGGCACGGGGAAAAGCTGTACACAGTCTCGTTGAGGAAGGAGACGAAGTTGTTGAGCAAACGAAGGTTTTTTACATTACTACGCGTAAGTATGAGGTTAGAGTTGTACGAACACCGGTAAGAGGCGTTGTTGTACATATAGGTGAGATAGTACAGAGTATACCTCAGACCTTGGTTATGGTGATAGCCGATGCCAACTCAGTTAGATGGCTCAGAAGAAGCGATAGATGCTGAGTTTGTGCGAAGATTAGCATTTAGGTACGCCATACAGAACGCTTTAAAGTATGGCAAAGCTAAGCCAGGCCCTGTAATAAACAAGCTTCTTGGTGAGAACCCTCATCTACGAGCTTATGCACGTGAGATAGCTAATATTGTAGCCCAGGTTGTGGCGGAAGTAAATAAGATGAGCGTCGATGAGCTCAAACAGGTGGCTGAAAACCTACGAATATCCGAAGAGGAGCGTAGAGAGGCAGAGGAGAAGCGTCTACCTCCCTTACCAAATGTTGATAGATGGGGTTATGTAAAGACAAGATTTGCTCCAAATCCAGACTTCCTGATTCATTTAGGCAATGCACGTGCGGCTATTCTTAGCTATGAGTATGCGAGAATGTACGGCGGAAAGTTTGTTCTGCGGTTTGAAGACACGGACCCGAGGATAAAGAGACCTCTTCCCGAAGCTTATGAGATGATACGTGAGGATCTCAGATGGCTCGGTATAAAATGGGACGAGGAGTATATCCAAAGTCAAAGGATGGAGATATATTATGATGTTGCTAAAAAGCTTCTAGAAGTTGGTGGAGCATACGTAGACCTCTGTCCACCTGATAAGTTTAGGGAGCTTAGAAATCGTGGCGTAGCTTGTCCCCATAGGGATGAGCCTCCCGAGGTACAGCTCGATCGCTTTGAGAAGATGCTTAGTGGAGAGTATGGTGAGGGACAAGCTGTTCTCCGTATCAAGACAGATCTTAACCATCCGGATCCTGCAGTTCGTGACTGGGTAGCGTTTAGAATCATAGACACCTCTCGAAATCCTCATCCTATAGTAGGCGATAAGTACATAGTATGGCCCACATACAACTTTGCAGCCGCCGTTGACGACCATCTCATGGGCATAACGCACATTCTACGGGGTCGAGAACATGCTGTAAACACAGTTAAGCAGCTATTCCTATATAAGCATCTCGGATGGGAGTATCCAGAGGTTGTACATTTTGGTAGGGTAAATCTTGAGGGCTTCATATTAAGCAAATCGAAGATAAAGCAGCTCCTAAAGAAATACCCTGAGAGATTCTTAGGAATCGACGATATTCGTTTTGGTACGCTTTCTGCGCTTAGGAGACGGGGAATTCTACCTGAGACCGTTCGTCAGCTAATTATGGAGTTAGGGGTTAAGCATACCGATGCTACTCTGAGCTGGGATAATGTGGCTGCATTAAACCGTAAGGTAGCTGATAGTCTATGTAGACGCGTTTTCGTAGTGCTTAATCCTGTTCGTGTTGTACTCGAGGGACTAGATCTACCTATTAACGTAAAGTTGAGGTATCATCCAACAAGAAGCGAGCTAGGGTACCGTGAGTACGTGCTTACCAAACCCATCGTGTATATACAGCGTAGTGATGTAGAGCTGCTTAAGAGTAATAAGGTCTTGAGGTTGATGGAGTTTGCAAACGTCGAGTATGTAGAGGAACATGATGGTGAGGTAGTGGCCAGGGTTAGAGGTTTTGATGTTCGTGAGGCTAAGAAGTTAGGTTTACAGATCGTGCAGTGGGTTCCTATGGAGCACAGTATTAAGGTCGATATCTATAGAGCTCAGGGACTGAAGCTGCATCGCTATACAGGGTTAGCCGAGTCAGCGATAAGAGAGCTTGTTGGGGAAGTTGTGCAGATGGTTCGTATAGGCTTTGGTAGGATTGATAAGGTGCTAAAGAGTAAAGTTGTTGTGATGTTTGCTCATGAGTGAAAGCATTAAAGTTTTTAAGCCATGACACATAGATGTGGAGGTGCTGGGGACGACGAAGGATATATGGGGATGAACCATGTCAAAACCGTTCTATGTAAGATTTGAAACGCCTCCTGACGTCGCAGAAAAGGCTTATGAAGCACTTCGAAAAGCTCGTGAGACCGGTGGTAAGATAAAGAAGGGAACAAACGAGGTTACGAAAGGTGTTGAAAGAGGACTCTGTAAGCTAGTACTAATAGCTGAGGACGTAGATCCTCCAGAGGTAGTAGCTCACCTACCGCTACTCTGTGAAGAGAAGAAAGTTGCGTATCTCTATGTACCGAGCAAGAAGAGACTAGGAGAAGCAGCAGGTATAGAGGTTGCCGCAGCTTCGGCTTGTATAATAGATCCTGGAGGAGCACGCGATCTAGTTGATGAGCTGATAAAGACAGCTAACGACCTAAGGGCTAAAGCTGGTAAGTAACCCCTACTAATGTTCAGAACCGTAGTTATGCAGTAATAGCCAAGGTTTTTGAATACAAATTATTTTTCTATGCTTAAAGCCATATCTGTTCTAGTTACGACGCAATATTGTTAGTGAATAAGTGAGTAGCAGCGGGACTACGTCAAGTAGCAAAATCATCTGTATCGGTTCAGCATTAGCGTCGTGTCGTAAGCTTACGTGCCTCGCGCTCTGTTTCGCGGAGTATGAGTATGTCTCCTACCCTTACGGGCCCCTTTACGTTTCGTGTTAGTACACGACCCTTATCTCGTCCTTCTAGAATTCGCACTCTTACCTGGGTAACTTCCCCAGTTACACCAGTTCGTCCTAGTATCTGAACTACTTCAGCTGGGAACCCTATCTCCTCGATCACATTTACCTCATACTCCTTAGTCTTTACCTCCTCCGTTATTCGGGGCATTATGCTCAAACCCTTGTTTTCATGTTTTAGAAGGGCTTATAAGCTAAAGCGTTGCTATCAATCGCTGGTGCTTAACGCTATGGTAACGAGAAAGCGATGTTCGTTTTGTGGTAAATTGATAGAGCCAGGCACAGGGCTAATGTATGTCAAGAACGACGGTACTATATACTGGTTCTGCTCTAGCAAGTGCTTTAAGAGCTATAAGATGGGCAGAGATCCGAAGAAGCTTCCATGGACTCTTCACTACATGAGCAAGCGGTAGCTCAATTCATCTCAGTGGAACTTCGAGGTTTTCTAGATCCGTACCACGTTCTAGTAAGAAGTTGCGTACTTAATATCCTTGAGATAGAAAGTTTGGTTGGATATCCTCCTGTGTGAGGTAGAGAGCCGTGAGCAAAGCCAGCTCCAAGAAGCTTAGGCAGCCAATAGTTGTGGTGCTTGGTCATGTAGACCATGGCAAGACAACGCTTCTAGACAAGATTCGCGGTACAGCTATTGCCAAGAAGGAACCCGGCGAGATGACTCAACATGTAGGGGCTAGCCTCGTTCCATCCTCAGTCATAGAGAGAATTGCTGAGCCTCTACGCAAAATGATTCCGTTCCGGCTTGAGATACCGGGACTCCTATTCATAGACACGCCTGGGCACGAGCTTTTTGCTAACCTTCGTAGACGTGGTGGTAGTGTAGCGGACATAGCCATACTCGTCATAGACATTACTGAGGGTGTCAAACCCCAGACAGTTGAGAGTATAGAGATTCTGAGAGCGCGTAAGGTACCTTTTGTTGTTGCAGCTAACAAGATCGATAAGATCCCTGGATGGAAGCCCCATCCCGATTCACCATTCATTGAGACTATAAGCAAACAGGATAAGCGCGTGGTGAAGAAGCTCGAGGATCTGGTGTACAATATTGTTGGTCAACTAGCGACATACGGCATAGTCTCAGAGCGCTTTGATCGAGTACGCGACTTCACTAAAACCGTACCCATAGTACCTGTATCGGCTAAGACAGGAGAGGGATTGCCGGAACTATTGGCAGTGTTAGCTGGTATCACACAGCGCTACATGAGCGAAAGACTTCGATTTGCTGAGGGGCCAGCTCGAGGCGTTGTGCTGGAGGTTAAGGAGGAGCCGGGGTATGGAACTACGATAGACGTCATAATATACGATGGCATCATAAGAAAGCACGATATTATCGTTGTTGAGGGAATTAACGGTCCGATAGTTACCAAGGTACGAGCGCTCTTGATGCCAAAGCCGCTGACCGATATTAGGATGGCTAAAGGTGAGCTAGCGCCGGTAGACGAAATCTATGCAGCTGCTGGTGTTAGAATTGCTGCTCCACACCTAGACGAAGCAATTGCAGGATCACCACTCTACGTAGTTCCTAGCGAGGATCAGGTAGAGGAGTACAAGAAGCGCGTAAGTGAGGAAGTGAGTTTTGTTAGGTTTAGAAGTGATGTGAATGGAGTGGTAGTGAAGGCTGATACGCTAGGGGTTCTGGAAGCTCTTGTAGATGCTCTACGTAAGCGGAACATACCGGTAAGACTTGCTGATGTCGGGCCTCTCACAAAGAGGGAGGTCATCGAGGCTTCGGTGGTGGCTAAGCATGATAGGTACTTAGGTGTTATCTTGCTATTTAACGTCAAACCTCTTCCAGATGCTGAGGAGCTAGCTAAGCGCGAAGGCGTTAAGATATTCCGTCACAACATAATCTATAGGCTTATTGAAGAGTATGAAGAGTGGGTACGTAAGGAGAAAGAGGAGGAGAAGCGTCGCGAGATAGAGAAGCTGATCCTTCCAGGAAAAATACGACTGCTTCCCGGGTACGTATTTCGGAGAAGCGATCCTGCAATCGTCGGCGTAGAGGTTATGGGCGGCGTTATAAAGCCTGGATACCCACTTATGCGAAGCGATGGAAGGTACGTCGGGGAGATAATGCAGATACAGTACATGGGTCAGCCATTGAAAGAAGCTAGAAAGGGTATGGAGGTAGCGATCTCCATACGTGGGCACGTTATGGTTGGTCGCCAGATTAAAGAGGGAGATGTGCTGTATACGGATATTCCACTGTTTCACATAAAGACACTGGTAACTAAATTCAAATCGGAGCTTACGGATGACATGAAAGAGGTTCTTAAAGAGATAGTGAAGATTAAAGCTATGCGAGAACCCGACTACGCTGCGTTTATAGCTCAGCTCTGATCAGCGTTTTAAAGCTCTGCGAAGGTTGTTAAAGACTAAGGACGAGGTGAGTCAAGAGCTTGCCGGAATTTAAGGTGGTGATAGCGGATCCCCATGCACGAAACCTGAGAATAGTTCCGGTGAGAGTCGTTGGAGATGAAGACCTTGAGTATAGTGATAAGCATAGAGAGCAACGTGAGTTACCACTAGCAAAATTACATCCCACAATCGCTGACATCATCAAACCTGAGCTAGGCGTAATCATAGTGCGTATCTGGAAGGACAGAAAGAATAGAGAGAAGATTAAGCTGGCAGCCCGTGTAATCCTCGATAGTTCAATAGATGTTATGGAGGCTCGGGTCCCGGCAGACTTCATGAGAGAGAAGGTAGGTTCGCTCACAGCCTTAGGTGAGGTATTTCGTGCACCTGCTTTCCAGATCAGGGTGAGTGGCGAAGCCGCTAACAGATTCCTTGGGCTTAAGATAGGTGATAGGATAGACGCTAGCTTCATAGGACTCGAAGGCAAGCTTCTCGAGATACGTGGGGGATCAGATTTAGCAGGGTTCCCAATGAGACCCGATATCCCGGGCCCCGTAAAGAAGTACGTTCTACTATCTTCAGGGCCTGGATTTAGACCCCGTGAGGATGGTGAACGAAGACGGAAACTAGTGAGAGGAAATACGATCTCAGAGGACATAGTTCAGATCAACACGGTCGTGATATACTAGGCGAATGATTACGAACAGCCTTCATCAGGGAAAGGGTTGCGGTGATGTAGATGAGCACGGTAATACCTGATATGAGTATTGGTGTTGTTGGGCATGTGGACCACGGTAAGACGACCCTTGTTCAAGCCCTAACTGGTGTATGGACTGCCAGACATTCAGAAGAGCTGAGGAGGTCTATGACGATAAAGCTTGGGTATGCGGATGGCAATATAGCAGTTTGCGAGGGTGTTGAACCTCCAGAAGCATACACTACTGAGCTGGTCTGTAAAGATGGTTCTCCTGCAAAGCTTATCCGAAGAGTATCTTATGTCGATGCCCCTGGACACGAGATACTGATGGCCACCATGCTCTCAGGAGCTGCGTTGATGGATGCAGCCCTTCTCGTAATAGCAGCGAACGAACCTTGCCCACAACCTCAAACACGCGAACACTTAACAGCTCTTGAGATCATAGGTGTCAAGAACGTAATTGTTGTGCAAAATAAGATCGATGTGGTAAGTAAGGAGCGAGCGAAGGAAAACTATAAAGAGATTATCGACTTCATAAGCCAAACATCCTATGCTGATGCTCCTGTGATACCGGTAAGCGCTCTCCACAAAGCGAACATAGATGCGCTGGTAATGGCTATGGCCAAGCTCTTCAAGCCTCCTCCGCGTGACCTTAGCAAACCAGCTCTAATGTATGTAGTGAGGAGCTTTGATGTCAATAAGCCAGGGACTAAACCTAAGGACTTAGTTGGTGGTGTACTAGGTGGAGCACTTCTACGTGGAGAGCTGAGGGTAGGTGATGAGGTTGAGATAAAGCCTGGTATAAGAGTTGAACGCCCAGGAGGTAAGGTCGAGTATGTTCCGTTGGTAACTAAGATCGTGAGTATAAGGTATGGCAATATAGAGAGCAAGGTTGCTAGACCCGGAGGTCTGGTAGCTATAGGTACAACGCTAGACCCATCGATCACCAAGGCTGATGCGATGATAGGCAATGTTGTTGGGCACAACGTTCCCGATCCTGTTGATACGCTAGAGATAGAGTACAGGCTGTTTGAACGTGTTGTAGGTACGAGAGAGCAGGAGCGTGTCGAACCATTACGTATGCGTGAGCTCCTCATGCTCACCGTGGGTACAGCTGTGACGTTGGGAGTGGTAACCAAAGTCACTTCGGATATCGTAGAGGTTGTACTGCGAAGACCTGTGGTTGTACTACCGGGTAGCAAGGTAGCAATTAGTAGGCAGGTTCGTGGCCGATGGAGATTGGTAGGTTGGGGCGTAGCAAAAGTGTAGCTGTGCTAGATACAAGCGCTCTTTTGTTAATCGCTGAGGGGCAGGTCACGATTGAGGATCTGATTGGAGGTCTTGATGTGAGTAGTGTGGTTGTTCCTGATATAGTGGTGTTGGAGCTTCAGAGACTAGCCTCTAAACAGGACAAGAAGGGGAGGTTAGCGCAGTGGGTACTTAGCAACCTCATTCCAGCGCTTCAATGTATAGCAACTGAGTATAGGGATAGACCCGTTGATGAGGCTTTAATAGAGCTATCGCGTAACACCGGCTTCATCCTAGTAACTGCCGATACTGAGTTAGCTAAACGAGCTTTGCGAAGCGGTGTAAGAGTTGCGATCTATAGAAGTGCGAAGAGAAGGTTTGTACTTCTCACGGGGTGATGAAGAGAATTAAGACTTAAATGGTCAAACTTCAGTATCTCGATGTTAGGCTTAGGTATTTGAGTCGTGGTGTTGAAAACTTGTTTAGGATATACAAGCTACGCGATGTGGTACGTATAGACCCATCAAAGTTCGGCATGCCACCCGAGGAAGCGGTATTGGAGGAGTTGAGAAAGAGGTATGAGGGGTATAGGGATAGGAATCTGGGTATCGTGATAATGGTACGCAATCCCAAGATAGACCCCATAGGCTACATAATATTCGGTGATGGTGCGTCCTACCATCGGGTAGAGTTCGAGGTTCTAACTTATGTTCCAACGATTAACGAGGTTGTTGAGGGTCAGGTTGAGCAGGTTAATAGAGCTGGATTGATAGTTAAGATCGGGCCTCTAGAGGGCTTTGTACACATATCCCAGATAGCCGATGAGGAGGTAAGCTTCGATCCTGTTCGTGGATCAGTGATATGTAAGCAGACGAAACGTATCATTACGAAGGGTGATGTTGTTCGTGCCAGAATAACGAGTGTTAGCCTGGGAGGTTCACAGCGTGCACCACGGGTTGTGATGACCATGCGCCAACCATTTCTTGGAAAGAAAGAGTGGATAGATGAGTACATAAGGCGGAGGCGAGGATCGTGAGCTCAAGACCTTCAAAACCATTCAAAGCTTGTATAAGATGTAAGGCTCTCGTCAAGCCAGAGGAGAGTCAGTGTCCTATATGTGGCTCATCCGATTTCACATTTGAATGGAGCGGCATGGTCATAGTTTTAGACCCTAAGAGGTCACGTGTCGCTAAGCTGCTTGGTATTGACAAGCCAGGTAGATACGCTTTAAAGGTAGGGGTCTAGCGTTTCTCTAGTAGTCTAGGTTAGAGCGGTGAACATCGTGCTACTTGAACAGAAGCTGGGTAAGGTTGGCTATACGTCCAACATAGCTGAAGGCGTGACAGCAACTGTAGTTGACGAGAAGCTCAACAAACTCCTTGGTAGGCTTGAAGTAATCATCTTAATCGATCACATGACCACAGGGACACCATCGAGAGCAACTATAAGAGACTTTGTAGCGCGTCTATACGATATCGATCCACAGTTAGTCATAGTTAAGGAGATACTGAGCGAGTTTGGAAGAGGTAGGTCTAAGGCACATATTCACATATATGAAAGCTTTGAAAGGTTAAGGCTTTTAGAGCCCAAGTATATCCTTAGAAGACATGGGATACAGGTCTAGGGTGTAGACATTGGCTAAGGCTAAAACGGGTAAGAGGTTTAGGTCCCAGCTATATGAGTATGACTATAACACGGGCACTATAAGGTTGAAGAATAAGCTGTGTCCACGTTGTGGCTCTGTCATGGCCTTTCATAAATGGCCGGTACCAAGATGGCACTGTGGTAAGTGTAGCTACACCGTATTCTTAACCGAGGAAAAGCAGAAGTGAAGGTCCTCGGAATCGAGTCTACAGCTCATACGTTTGGTGTTGGTGTAGTTTCAGACGAACATGAAGACTTTATTCTAGCTGATGAGCGCGCTAACTACGTTCCAGAGAAGGGTGGTATACACCCTAGAGAAGCCTCCAGATTTCTCGCTGAAAAAGCTCCTGAAGTTCTTCGAAGAGCTCTAGACTCAGCATCCATCTCCCTAAGTGATGTAGACGCTATTGCCGTAGCCCTAGGGCCTGGTCTAGGCCCATGTCTACGTGTTGGCGCTACCGTAGCGCGCGCATTGGCTGCCTTCTTTAAGAAGCCTCTCGTTCCAGTAAATCATGCCGTTGCGCATATAGAGATAGGCCTTCGTATTACGGGAGCCAGAGACCCTGTGATAGTGTATCTATCAGGAGGTAATACAGCAGTGCTAGCCTTTCTTAAGGGTCGGTATCGAGTATTTGGAGAGACTCTCGATATAGCACTGGGCAATTTGTTAGATACTTTTGCGCGTGAGGTAGGTCTTGGCCCGCCCTACGTTGTTGGAGGGTTCCACGTTGTTGACCGCTGTGCTGAGAAAGGGCGTCGACTACTTGAGCTCCCCTACGTTGTACGTGGACAAGACGTTGCGTTCTCCGGTCTCCTCACGGCAGCCCTTCGAGCTTATAGACAAGGTGCAGATCTTGAGGATGTATGCCTCAGTCTGAGAGAGGTAGCGTACAATAGTATAATCGAGATCGCTGCTCGATGTCTTACACAGACGAAGAAGAGGGAGGTGATGGTTGTAGGAGGTGTTGCTGCAAGCCCAATACTGAGGGCAAAGTTTGAGACTCTCGCTAAGATCTATGGGGTGGACATGTACGTAGTGCCTCCAAAGTATGCTGTTGACAATGGTGTTATGATAGCGTGGACGGGGCTTCTAGCGTACAAGAGCGGTATTGTGATAGATATTGCGAACGCGGTTATAAGACAGCGATGGAGGGTAGATGAGGTGGATATTCCATGGAGAAGGTAGACGACGTGTTAGCGGATCTACTCAGCGAAGACATAGTGGTGATTACCGATCGTGGAGTAAGGAAGTGCAGGCTCTTACACCAGTTGAAGGAGGTGTGGCGAGGTGCTGAAGCGGTGATATATCGAGGGAAGCTGCTGGATATGGATGTTGTTGTCAAATGGCGTTTCCCCAAGCCTTACCTACCTCGGGAATTCGATGAGATGATGAGACGCAAAAGAGTTATAGACGAAGTCAAGACATCCCTAAGAGCCTATGCTGCTGGAATTCCAGTGCCGCTCCCCCTATATGCCGATGCTGATCGCGGTGTGATAGTGTTTCAGTACATAGAGGGTGAAGTACTTCGAGATGTTGTTGACACTCTCGACACACCAACTCTATGCAGGGTATGTAAAGAGCTTGGAGAGTACTTAGGGAAACTCCATGAGATAGGCATTGTTCACGGTGATTACACCACTGGAAACGTCATAGTGCATGGAGAGAGGGTGTACATAATTGATTTCGGTCTTGCAATGTTTAGTAAAAGGCTAGACGACCATGCGATCGATGTACACATATTCTTCAGATCTATCGAGAGTACACACATTGGTCGGGAGGAAACCATGAAGAAGTGCTTCATAGAGGGCTATACAGCTATTCGCAAAGACGTGGCTAGGGTCGTCCTTAGCAAGGTGGACGAAATAAGGAAGTGGGGTCGCTATGTTGCGGAGCGAAAGCTGAGAAGCGTGTGGATGGGATCTTGATAGAGTTACCGTTTGCTAGCAAGAACCCGCACAAACTTATTGAAGCAAACATAGCGCTGAGAGACTACGGTGTGAAACTCGTTCCGGTAGATGTTGAGAAGCTAGAGATTCAAAGCGAAGATCTTGAGAAAATCGTTACCTACGCTGCTCGGTACGCATACTCTATACTTCGTAAACCTGTTGTGGTTGAAGATGCAGGGCTATTTATATACGCACTCAGAGGGTTTCCTGGGCCCTACAGTAGCTATGCATTCAAGACCATCGGTATCGAGGGTATCTTAAAGCTTTTAGAGGGAGTAAGTGATAGGAATGCCAAATTCGTTTCTGTCGTTGCTCTAGCTCTCAACGAGAGCGATATCATTGTTTTCCGAGGTGAGGTTGAGGGCTCTATAGCATTGAAGCCTAGGGGTAGTGAGGGATTTGGTTTTGACCCCATATTCATTCCTCAGGGACATACAGAGACATTTGCTGAGATGGGTGTTTGGCGTAAAACGTTGGTGAGTCATCGAGGTAACGCCTTTAGAAGGCTTGGGGAGTGGATAGTTAAAAATAGGGATAAGCTTATACGTCTCCTCTAAACATGTCTGCAAGGCTACAGAGCTGAGTCAAGCGAAGTGTGAGACCCTATGGCGGGTAAGCGAAGGGATAAAGGTCAGTCACATTCAACACGTCCCGTAAGGATAGGGCCTCCAAAGTGGGTCAAGTACTCACCGGAGGAGATAGAGGCGCTAATAGTTGAGCTCGCTAAGATGGGCTACATGCCTTCAATGATAGGCATAATCCTGAGAGATCAGTACGGGATACCACTCGTAAAGTCGGTACTTGGTGTTAAGCTAACTAAGGTTCTGGAGAAGTATGGACTATTGCCACCGATACCCGAGGATCTGCTTAGATTGATGGCCAGAGCAGTTAATCTGAGAAGGCATCTCCAGGAGCATCCAAAGGATTTCGCTAGCAAACGAGGTTTGATAGAGATCGAGTCAAAGATTAGAGCTCTAATCAAGTACTACAAACGTGTTGGAAAGTTACCACCAGACTTCGAATACGATCCAGAGAAGGCGAAGGTTTTGGTATCGCAGTACCTAGGTCGAGCTCTCGAAGTTTCAGAGTTTGTTTCATCGACACCTTCTCAGTCCTCTAGCGAGAGTAGCGCAAGCTAGTATGGTTTTAGGGAATGAAATCGCGTAAAAGCTTTTCCGAACTACTTGCTTTAGCCAGATCGTACAAAGCTATAACGCTTGTATTCAGTCCACAGATAGACTCGCTGGTATCAGCATCGCTTTTACTAAGGCTTTTAAAAGACGAGGATGTAGATGTTCAGCTTGCACCTTTCTATGAAGCGACTAAGCCTATCGATACCAGAAGCCCAATTCTTCTACTGGGTGTCTTTCAACGTAGTGTTGTTAGCGGGTACAAGGTACTCCACTTAGATGACTTCGTTGGTAGAGATCCGAGAAGCTCGCTCTCGCTCTCTCTGTATATCCTCAAGAATCTCAAAGATATATGGATAGTGCCTCAGGAACTTGAGGTGTTGGTTCTAGCAGCGCTACTATCCAGAGCGCAGAGCAGTATCTATGATGAGAAGCTTCTTCAGGTACATGAACAGCTATTGCGAGAGGCTGTGTCTAGAGGTGTTTACGAAGTCGTTGACACTCTAAGACTCTTTGGATATCCTCATGCTCCGCTAAGCGAGGCGCTTGAACGAACGTTAGAACCCTATATTCGAGGTATCTCACTTAATAAGGATGGGGTTATTGAGTTCCTCAAGAGGCTTGGACTATATGACAGCATTCTTCGAAGTGAGGATAGAGAGCGTCTAGTTAATGAGCTTGAAGCTGTAGTTGTTGATTATGCGAGGAGCAAGGTCGAGCTTTACGGCTCGAAGATCGTTCTTAAATCTACAACACTTATCGATGATGTTTACGAGCTGGTGTATATTCTACATACCGCCATCGATAGCGGAGATATCGAGAAGCTACTGATTATAGGTATTGAACCGCAGTTGCTAGATGCGTTCAGAGTGAGATATGTGATGCTCAAACATGATATCCGTAGAGTTGTGGACAGCATTCTCGCTGGTGAGATACATCCAAAACGAATTGTTTTGCGGGGAGCCTATGTATCGTTGATAGAGCTCGACACGGATCTTAAACGAATACCGCTATTCACGATACATAAGATTTTGAGAGGTCTTGGCATTGTAGAGAGTCTCACAATCTTTAAGGATAGTGAGGGTTATGCAGTGCCGTTACAGATGATCGAGCCTAGATGGCCACTGGATATGGAGTTCAATGTCGTGGGCGGTGCAGCTCTATTCAAATCCATTGAAGAGGTTGCAAAGGTCGTACAGTATTGAGGCTAAGGCTAGAGATAGAGGTAGATGTTCATAGTGAAGATCTGTGCAAAGCCATCCTATCCAGCATAGAGCCTGACAACGTTACAGCGCCTCAACATACGAAAATAGTGTGTAGATGTGAGAATGGACTGCTTAAAGTGGAGGTTGTTAGTGAAGGCCCTATACTAACGTTTAGGAACACCGTAGATGACCTACTTGAACATGTAGCTATAGCTTGGAAAAGCATTATGAGTGTACTAAGTAAAGGGAAACAGGATGAGTGAATGAGGCTTTTTAGGTTAAGTTAATGAAAGAAATCCCCTGAGTAAGAGTGGTACTATGTCGAAGGCTCAGAAGTTTAGGCTTACGGGTAAGGAGCGCTGGAGGTTAAAGAAGTGGTACACAGTGTTGGCACCACCGGTATTTGGTAGTATCCCCATAGCGACTACGCCAGCTGACGAACCGTGGAAACTCCTTGGGCGCGTCATAGAGACTACGCTATACGATTTGACAGGAGATATTACGCAGGTCCACGTTCATCTATACTTCCAGATATGGAAGGTTGAGGGAGAGACCGCCTATACACGTTTCAAAGGACATGAACTTGCTCGTGATTATGTTCGTAGCCTCACTAGG
This sequence comes from Ignisphaera aggregans, assembly GCA_015662595.1. Lineage (GTDB taxonomy): Archaea > Thermoproteota > Thermoprotei_A > Sulfolobales > Ignisphaeraceae > SZUA-1435. The sequence goes on along the minus strand of DQTV01000007.1, from coordinate 1,858 downwards.
AGGAAGAGTAGTAAGATAGCAGCTATTGTCAACGTGATGACTAAGGATGGGTATAAGTTGAGAGTGACCAGCATAGCGTGGACAACCTATCGATGTAAGACCTCGCAGAAGCGTGCTATAAGGAAGATCATGATGGACCTCGTGACTAAGACAGCAGCTGAAAAGACTCTCGATGAGTTGATAGTGGCAATGATATTCGGTGAACTTTCACAGGCAATATTCAATGAAGCGAAGAAGATATATCCATTGAGAAAAGTTGAGATCTACAAGTCGAAGCTGATAGCTGTACCGACACCGGAGGGTCTTAAGAAGGCTGTTATAGTGCCTAGACCAGGTCTCCTAGAGGCACCTTACGGCACTACACTATAGAGATGTTGACACTCGTAACGCAGTTTCTTCACCCTGACTAAGTCGCATATACCTATGCGTTGGGATTGCAATGATAGGGATAGTACTGGCAGCGGGTAGGGGTAGGAGACTTCAACCCTTTACTGAAACCCGTCCAAAGCCTTTGCTTCCAGTTCTAGATAAGCCGCTGATAGCTAAGCCTCTTGAGATGCTTAGAAATCTTGGTATTAGTAGGGTTGTGGTAGTAGTGTCCTACATGAAGGATGCGCTGATGTCTGCGGTCAAGGCTTTAGCTAATGAGATTGGTATCGATGTTGTATTTGTTGATCAGCGTGAGGAACTAGGTACAGCACATGCTGTTAAAGCGGTTCTGAGAGACTATGAGGAAGATGCTGTGATAATCCATGGTGATCTATACGTAGATCCTGACTATGTAGCTCGGGTTCTCAAGCCTCTTATCAAAGAGCGTAAACACGATATGGTAGTAGTGGCTGCTAGAGTTGATGATATTCGAAGATTTGGTAAGCTCATAGTGAGCGGTGATAGGGTTCTAGAAATAGTTGAGAAACCTGAAGAGTGTGGAGCAGGGCTTGCGAATACCGGGATATACATTGTTTCAGTACCTGTTCTAAAACTTGTTGAATTCGTGGAGAGATCTCCTCGTGGAGAGTATGAGTTTACAGACGTAGTTCGACTAGCCCATAGACATGGTTTTGAGGTGAGGTATGTTGAGATCGAGAGTAGGAGTTGGATGGACGTTGGGTATCCATGGCATATAATCGAGGTTAATAGGCTCGAACTTGAGAAGAGAGCTACGAGGGTTCTTCGAGGTGATGTAGAGCCCTACGTGACGGTTAAGGGCCCAGTTATAGTTGATGAGGGGGCAGAGATACGGAGCGGTTCATACATTGTTGGCCCTGTATACATAGGGCGAGACGTAGAGATTGGGCCCAACGCATACATAAGACCTTACAGCGTGATACTCCAGGGGTCTCGCATAGGTTTCTCCGTCGAGGTTAAGGAGAGTGTTGTTATGGAGTATGTACACGCCTCTCACCTATCGTACATTGGCGACAGTGTGGTTGGTGAGCATACAAACCTTGGTGCGGGTACAGTACTAGCTAATCTTCGCTTCGATAACAAGAACGTTAAGGTTACAGTAGAGGGCGAGCGCATAGATACGGGAAGACGTAAGCTAGGTGCACTCGTCGGAGGCTATGTAAAGACAGGGGTAAACGTATCGATAATGCCGGGTGTGAAGATAGGGTCCTACTCAGTGATATACCCTGGTGTAACTGTGTATAGAGATGTACCACCACGTACTGTGGTCAAAGACATATGGAGATAGGCTTAAAACCCATAGCCAGAGCTTTATTCTGCGGCAGCGGCGGTCGTCTAGCCTGGTCTAGGACGCCGGCCTTCCAAGCCGGAGATCCCGGGTTCAAATCCCGGCCGCCGCACCAAGATCAAGCTCTCAGCTTCTACCTCCCCCGAGCTGTGAACGTTGTGA
>DQTV01000036.1 GCA_015662595.1 Ignisphaera aggregans | reverse complement strand
TGTGGGCTAGAGCCTTGTCTAGAGCTTCGAGAAGGCTTATACCGCTTTCGGAAGAGCTTGTGGATAAGATTATAAGGGTTTCAGAGCGTTTAGGAGTCCCTTTTCGAGATCTTCTCGAGTCTATGCTTTCTAGTATACTCGATATAGTTGAGTACGATAGGGATATAGTTACAGCTCTAGACACTATCGATGCTATGAAGGATCTGCTACGCATAAGCGGTATCATGCTTCCTAGAGACGCTCTCTACAGAATCATTGAGAGGATGAGCGATAGCGATATCGATGAGGTTGTTCGAGAGCTAAAACATGTTTGTAGATGGTATGCAGAGCTCGTGAAGATTAAGAGGGGTGGTGAGGTTAGAGAGCTGAAAACTCTTTTGCGTGTCTGGTTTCCAGACTCTTCGATAGATATAAAGTCTCTTGGAGATGACAGGGTGAGGATCGTGATATCATCGCTTAACCAGCCAGAGAAGGTTAGTAAGATAGTTAGCGAGGTATCAACAGAGTTTCTAAAATCGCTAGGCTATAGAGTTGTTGAGTGTGAGCATAGAGCTGGCCTAGTATCTCTGGTGATCGAGTATGGTTCTAGGGAGGGGAGTGAGTAAGAGGAAGACTCTGACTATAGATAGGGCTACGGCTAACACGATAAAGGATCTAGCTAATAGGCATGGACTTACGATATCTAGCTACATGAAGAAGCTTATCGATAAGGTTACGAAGATAGAGGAGCTTGGGTTCTTCGCACCTACAGCACTAGACGACCTCTACACGATATATACCCTTGCACAGTTTGGCTTTGTACCTATACCGCTAGAGTTTGTTGATCGGGGTATAGATGGTTCTAAAGCTCGTAGTCTAGGTATGAAGATAGGCTCGATACTTAGAGAGCTGGGTATAGATGTTGAGAACGTTATCGAGACTCTATGCAGACTTTACAGAGTTACTATACCCTCTGGAGACAAACTCATAATCGTATCGACACAGGAGAGCTTAAAACCGTTGACAGAGCTTGTCAAGGGTATTGCCATAGGTGGTAACCTAGAAGTTGAGGAGAGTGGAGGTGTGTTCTCGATAAGGGTTAGAAGGGGTGTGGAAAAACATATTATTTAGTTTTGGGTTTTGAGATCCTCCCTAACCGGCTACCTTCTTAACCATCTGAACAGCTGTGTATATCGATGCTGCTGCAGCTATTAGGGCTAGGATGAGCGCTACTATAACTAGCGTTGATAGCTCACCAACTCTAGCCTCTACAGCCCTTCCAGACTCCTTAACGGTCTTAACCAGATCGCTTACCCTCTTCAACATATCCGTTGCTGAGGTCTTCATAGCGTTCACAGCGTCCTTTACAGCAGCTATATCGCTTCTAATACCCGTTATAGCGTCTAGTATATCGCTTTTAGCCTTGGATATGTCTCCGCTGATAGCAGCCACATCACTCCTGATACCATCCACCTTGGTACTGATCTCAGCAACGCTCTTGGAAAGTGCGTTTATGGCAGCTCTATTGTTCTTAATCGCGGTTTCTAGAGCTCCAACCCTATCGCTTAGACCATCAACCTTGGTAGAGACCGCATCAACTTTATCGCTTACAGACCTAACCTCAGCAGCTATACTGCTTAGCGTATCTGTTAGCGTAGTTAAGCTCTTCTCGATGCTCTCTAAGCTCTTAGCTATCCTATCGAGACTCTTACCAACATCTGTGTAGGCAGCCTCTATAGCACTGAGCTTCTCTCTAAGCTCACTCACCCTACTCTTTAGCTCACTAATCGTAGCGTTTAGCATACCCAGCAGGTAGTCGTAGGATATCAGCGTTATGGTACCTAGATCAACGACCTCTCCAGCTCTAAGGCTTACCGATATCTCAACGCTCTTGTAACCAGGCTTCGATATCTCTATAGTGTAGCTACCCTCTTCAAGAGCTAGCTCAAACCTACCCACGCTATCCGTATAGGTCTTGACACCCACCTCCTTAGCCACAACCTTAGCCTCTACAACAGGCTTACCCTCCTCATCCACAACAGTACCCCTTACAGCACCCGCCGCCACTAACTCGAAGTACGCCTCTTTCACTACAGCTCCGTAGTATACCTTGACTGTGTACTTACCGTATATCCAGTTCTCGTAGGGTACTCTCGGAGGTAGCTTAACCTCGACCCTATACCTACCGTCAGCACCCACCATAATCAGATCGTAGTATACCTCCGTACCCCTGGGGTTGTATATCGATATACCTATGTACTTACCAGCAGGGCCGGTACCGCTAATCACCACGGTCTCTCCAGGTCTATACACAGCCTTCTCTATACTAACCGTTAGCTCCTGTGCATAGCTAGCTACTCCACTGATAGCTATGGCTAGCACTATGATTAGCGCTATTGGTATAGCCTTACCCATATACATACCCCACACCCACCTACATACCTATAGACATGGGACATGGGTACGGAGTGCATGTGGAGAGTCTAGAGATTGGGGGTTCGTAGACGCAGAGTACGTGTACATATGGACAAAAAATGTTTTTGGTTTGGAAAAACATTGTCAAGACCCTTACTCTACAACAGTTACTGTGAAGACGTATACTGGCTGTGGTGATAGTATCTGTATCCTCTCTGCCGGTGTAAGGCCCTTGACTACGTATATCTTCACTGTGTAGGTACCGGTGAGCTTCGGTATGAAGCTCAGTAGTAGGTCTGCAGATGCCTTACCAGCTATTGGTAGCTTGAATGCCTGTACAGCTATAGCTACACCGTTTGGATCGTAGATCACGGCTATGACGGCTACGGTCTTGGTCTTAGCGGCTACGTTCTTCAGAGTTATCTTGATACCAGCGAGGGTACCTACCCTGAACTTCTCTACCTCCTTACCAGTCTCAGGCTCAACAGCAGCTATCTTGGGTACCTCTATAGGCTTTGGAATCACCACACCTACGCTTACATCGAGGGTTATCGGTAGGTTCTTAACCTCTGGATAGCCTTCTGGATACCTGTCTACGTACTCGATGTGAACTGTATCGATCTCCCTAGCCATTACGCGACCTGGCCCTGGTACACTGGATATCAGCACCTCACCAACGAATACACCGGTATTGACATCGGTTTCGTATAGCGTTACGTAGGTACCAGCTGGATCAGTGTCTGTGTAGACGTGTACGGTTATGCTATCGATAGCATTCGGATCTAGGTTTGCATCTGGGTCTGTTACCTTGATCCTAACCTTCTCTCCAAGGACATAGCTCTTCTTATCGGTCTCTATCTTAGCAGTCCAGCTAATCACCTTCACCTGCGTGGAGAATACCGCGCTTGCACCAGTGGCATCGCATGGATCTACGTAGATGAACCTTATCGTCTTGCCAATCACCTTATCTGGCGTACCCAGAGCTGGTATGGATAGCGTTGCTCTGAATACGCCAGTGTTTGGCCCAGTCTCATCTAGTGATATGGTGTGCCAGCGACCATCTACTGGGTTGAAGTACCTAACGCTTACACTATCTACCTTGTCTGGGTAGAGGTTGCGATCAGCGTCCTTCACAGTTATCGTTATGGTGGCTATCGGTCCATACTCAGTCTTATCGGTGAAGATCTCACCGTTGAAGGACCTTATGTACACCCTAACCGACGCTACGTCTACACCAGCCTCCTCCCACTCCTCCATCTCTGGAGTTGCGTAGATTGGTCTGAAGTCCTTGTGTGATATGGTGATCCAGCTAGCTGGATCACCTAGATCTGCACTCACCTGGATAACAGCTACGAACTCACCAGTGTTTGGCCCAGTCTCTCTGAACTCTAGGTCTGATGGCACTCCATAGACCTTCAGCTTCTCAGCTGTGAACACATCTACAGCCGTCTGATCTAGGTCGAACTCCTTGTCGATAACCTTGATCTCTAGCCAATCACCATACTTAACAGCTGTAGCGTTGACCTCTATCCTAGCTGGATAGAGCTTTAGATCAACAGTGTCGGTAGCCTCTTCACCTGTGTACCCCGATGTGTAGACGAACTTTATGTAGCCATTGATAATGTCTGGCTTTAGCTCACTTAGATCGATCTCAGCTACACCCGTGAAGATACCGGTATCCCAACCAGTCTATACAAGCACTGCACTACCGACAGCAACAACCATGTTACTCACATTATAAATCTCGTACCTCAC
>DQTV01000086.1 GCA_015662595.1 Ignisphaera aggregans | reverse complement strand
GGACTAGCTAAAGCAGCTGCATTCCTCTCTGCAGGGCTAGCTCTATACGTCTTCGGTACGAGAAGCCTATCGAAGCTTCGTGGAAGCTTCTCACTACAGAGACTAGCTATCGGAGCGCTCATAGTATCCATATTCGCACTAGAGGGTGTACCACCGTTCAACTTCTTCTGGAGTAAGTTCAACGTCGTTAGATACGCTCTAGTGATAAACCTCGGTGTAGGCCTGGTATACGCACTGCTATGGGTACTAGCATTCCTCGTATTCCTATACATAGTCCACAGACTGATAGCTGTTGAGCATGGACACAGTCATGAAGGTCACGAACATGTACCAGCAGAGGTAACTGTTTTGCGTAAGCCACCAGCATCACAAGTATTTGCAATAGCTATGCTCTTAGCCATACTCCTGGTATCCAACTATATAAGTGCGTATATAGTAGAGCTTATCGGGTAAAGGCCTATGCTACCCATATTAGGTACAATAAGTGTTTTTAAGTTGAATCTGTTCGAGCTCTCACTCATCCTATACCTGGTAGCGATAGTCATAGGTATTGCTAGTCGAGGTTCGAAAGCAGGTGCTAACCTATCCTTCGCTATAACAGCGTTAGCGGCGCTACTACTCCTCCCCATACCCTTCATCTATGGATTTCTTAGTGCAGAACCCATAGAGCTGAGCCTGTGGATGTTCGGAACGTCGATACCGATATACATTGACGCTCTCTCAGCTGTACTAATATTCGTGATATCTATACTCACGCTAACCTCATCAATATACTCGATAAGCTATATGGAGTACTACCACGAGATAGGTATGTTTGGCTACTTTGCAGCGCTATTCAGCCTCTTCTCAGTATCGATGATCCTCGTAGTGACGGTGAACAGCGCTCTGTGGTTCCTCTTCATGTGGGAGGTTATGACGTTAGCAAGCTACTTCCTGATAAACTGGGAGTATGTTGAGGAGAGCGTTAGGAGAGCTGCGTGGAAGTACTTCATATCGATGCACTTCCTATCAACACTACCCCTCGTACTAGCCATCGCAGCTCTGGTAACGATTACAGGTGTGGATAGCTTAACAGAGCTGAGAACCGTTACGCCCACACTCGATCCCAGACTCATAGCCGTTCTCCACCTGCTCTTCCTCATAGGCTTCGGCGCTAAGGCTGGTGCTGTACCGCTACACTTCTGGCTTCCAGATGCACACCCAGCAGCACCAAGCAACGTATCGGCCCTGCTATCTGGCGCTATGATCAAGGTCGCTGTCTATGGACTTCTAAGGTTCTGCGCATTCGTTTTACCGATAAGCTACGTTCTCGGACTAGCCATAGCGGTTATAGGCACGATATCGCTTATGGTGGGTACGCTAACAGCTCTACGCCAAACAGATGCTAAGAGACTACTCGCTTACCATAGCGTTGGCCAGATGGGCTACATATGGCTAGGAGTAGGTACGGGTCTAGCACTAGCAGCTATCGGTAATCCCCTAGCTGTGGTAGGGCTTGTAGCTGGGCTCTACCACCTCATAAACCACGCTCTCTTCAAGGGACTGCTATTCCTATCAGCAGGATCCATCCTCTTCAGAACCAGGACCAGAGATCTCAATGTTATTGGTGGTCTAGCTAGGTACATGCCCTACACAGCGGCCTTAACACTGATAGCGGCTCTCTCGATAGCAGGTGTACCGCCGTTCAATGGCTTTGTTAGTAAGTGGCTAATATACGAATCAACGTTCCTCTCAGGCAACGGTATACTGGTGTTCTGTGGCGTAATGGCTCTGTTCATAAGCGCAGCAACCCTAGCCTCCTTCATAAAGTTCTACACAACAGCGTTTGGAGGTGTACCAAAGGTTGAGAGTCGCGAAGTACCGTCCTCAATGCTGTTCGGGAAGAGTATCCTAGCAGCTCTCTGTATCATAACCGGTGTCATACCGATAACGGTTCTCAACCTCCTACTAGCAGCCTCGAAGACTATCGCACCCATAGCACCGCCTACAGCACTAACCGTAACGATATCCTTCGTAACGGTTGCTGGTATAAGCACCTTCATACCACTGCTCCTCATAGTCACTATGGCTGTGCTACTACTTCTCGGCTTTGCAATCGCTGTACCGAGAGGAAGGGTTGTAGCTCCGTGGGACTGTGGAGAGAGGGTGGAGCTTAAGCATTACAAGCTACTTGCACTACACTACTACAGAACGTATGAGGAGTACATACACGCGCTCTACGAGCTAAGCCACAAGCTCTCTGAAGGCTTTGGCCACGCACTCATCAAAACAGCGTACTTCCTAGCCAACGCCTCCAACACTGTCGCTACGACCCTTAGTAGGAGGATTACTGGTGCAGCACTAAGCAGAGCCATGAAAGCCCTAGCCTCTGCCTCAGATGCTATGGCCTCAGCGCTGAGTGGAAAAGCGATAGGCAATGCGCTAAGCAGAATCATGTGGGCTCTCGCTACAGCGTCAGACGCTGTTGCCTCGACACTCAGTGGAAAGGCTATAAGCAGTGCTCTAAGCAGGGTTATGCAGGCTCTCGCTATCGCATCAGATGCCGTTGCAACAGCGCTTACACGAGCTAGCGTCTCGATGGTTAGAGGCATCGGCGAGTTCGTTCTTCACAACCTGAAAGAGTTCTACGCTGATGAAGCAGTCTTCTCCTCCGTAGTAAATGCTCTACACGGTATTGCTAGGTTCTTAGCCTGGACCGTTCTGAGAACAGATATAAACACCTTCATGAGCTACTCCGCTCTATTCATACTAATGATTTCATTACTCGTAATAGCACTCGTTGTGGGTGTAACACCTTGATGCACTACATATCCACACTCATCGCGACCGTCATAGCCATAGTCCTCGGTATGGGTTTAGCTCCGCTACTCGACGGAATATCGAGAAAGGTTAAGGCTAGGCTCCAGTATAGGCAGGGTCCACCGATAGTACAGACGTTCTATGACCTAGCAAAGCTGCTTAGAATGGAGAGCGTTCTCCCCACCGAGAGTAGGCTATTCGTGTTAGCGCCATACATAGCCTTCGCATCCGCTCTAGCCGCCATGACCACCCTGCCCATAGGCACGATACAGCCGCTCTCCTTCACCGGCGACATATTTGTGTTCCTCTACGTACTCGCCATGGTCTCCATATCTATGATGCTTGCGGGGTTCGTAGTCCCCAACACCTACTCCGGTATTGGAGCCAATAGAGAGATGATGCTCATTCTAAGCATAGAACCCGTACTGGGTATGGGTATAGGGATCCTAGCACTGCTTACGGGATCACTATCACTGATAGATATAATGAGAGGTATAGCTACATTGGATTTCTACAAACTACTCTTCGCAATAGTGGCATACCTACTGCTGATGTACGCTATATACGTTGAGGGAGGGTTCATACCGTTCGATGTAGCTGAGGCTGAGACCGAGATCTTAGAGGGTCCACTATGTGAGTATAGCGGTAGACTACTAGGCTTCTTCAAATGGGCTCTACTCATCAAGAGAGTCGTGTTGGTATGGCTATACTCCTCACTCATAGTTATACCGATAGTCACAGCTCTAAAGCTAGGAGCGTACCTCAGCTTTATAGTAACCTTCATACTCCAGCTCTTCCTAACCGTAGTGATGTACGTAGGTATAGCGGTGATCGAGGCGCTGAACGCTAGGTATAGGATAGACCACGTAATATCGTACAATACCCGTGTACTCCTCGTATCCATACTCATATTTATTGTTGTAGCGGTGAGCGTGTATGTCTAGGAGTGGAGTAGTAACAATAGATGAGGTTCTGGCGGATCTCAAGGCTAGGTTTGGAGATAAGATCGTAGATATCAAGAAGCTCACTCCAAACCAGCTAGAGATCGTTACGACTAGAGATGCAGCGCCCGACATGGCTCTCTACCTGATTAGGAAGTATAGGGATTGCGAAGCTCATCTATCTAACCATGTAGCTACAGATGAGCGAGAAATCAATGGTCATTTCGGTGTCAGCTACTGGATCTCAATCAATGCTGGGAAAGGGGATCTATGGATAGCGGTAAAGACGTATCTACCTCCAGACGACCCTAAGATCAAATCGATAACCCCTGAGTATCCAGGAGCTAACTGGTATGAGCGTGAAGCTCGAGATGTTATCGGTATAGAGCCTGAAGGTCATCCAGATCCAAGAAAACTAGTGGTACCAGACGACCTTCCTGAAGGGGTCTACCCGCTAAGGAGGGACTATCCACACTATGCAAAGCATATTACAGAGCCAAAATACGAATTCAAAGAGCCTGAGAAGTACGAGGTTATCGTACCCTTTGGACCTTACCACGTATCGCTAGACGAACCAGCACACTTCAGACTCTATGTCGAGGGTGAGGAGATTGTTGATGTTGATTACAGAGGGTTCTACAGCTATCGAGGTATTGAGAAGCTGGCTGAGTCTAGGCTAACGGTTAAGCAAGTTCCATTCATAGCAGAGCGTATTTGTGGTATTTGTGGTTTTACTCATAGTACTGCTTATTGTCAGGCTGTTGAAGCTGCTGCAGAAATCGAGGTACCAGAAAGAGCAGAATACATAAGAACAATCATGCTAGAGATAGAGAGACTACACAGCCACCTACTATGGATAGGGATAGCCTGTCACCTAGTAGGCTTCGATACAGGGTTCATGCACGCCTGGAGGATTAGAGAGCGTGTTATGTGGTTAGCTGAGAGGCTTACTGGGAATAGAAAGACCTACGGTATGAACGTTGTTGGTGGTGTGAGAAGGGATATCCTTGAGTACAGGCGGAAGATGGTACTGGATACTCTACGTGAGCTAAAGGCCGAGTACAAGAGCCTGGTAGACATGGTTCTGTCGACAAGAACCTTTGTAAAGCGTTGTGAAGGTGTAGGAGTGCTACCCTATGACAAGGCGTGTGCTTACGGTACTGTTGGACCTCTAGCTCGTGGATCTGGAAGAAAGATCGATACGAGGAAGGATCATCCATACGCCGCCTACAAGTATGTAGACTTCAAGGTCCCCGTCTATACCGAAGGCGATGTGTTGGCGCGAGCCATGGTGAGGATAGAGGAGGTGTGGGAGTCTATCTGGATTATCGAACAGGCTCTAGATAAGCTACCTGGAGGCCCCATAGTTGCTGAGGTTCGTGACATACCTCCATATCGTGAAGCTGTAGGCTATACTGAAGCTCCTCGAGGTGAAAACGTTCACTACGTGATGACAGGACCCGGTAACAGGGTGTATAGGTATAGAGCAAGAGCAGCGACATTCAACAACCTACCTGCAGCACCCGAGATGCTTAAGGGCTATACCGTTGCTGACGCGCCTCTCATAGTCGCTAGTATCGATCCTTGCTATAGCTGTACGGAGAGAGTGATCGTAGTTAACGTTAAGAGTGGTGAGAAGCGTGTGTTAACACAGAGCGAATTGGTAAGGCTATCTCGTAAGAAGAGTATGAGGCTCGGTCTATGACGAGCTACGTAACACTCCCCTACCCATTTGAACCAACGGAAGCACCTCCAGAGTACAGAGGTAGGCCGATAATAGACCCTGAGCGATGTATAGGCTGTGGTGCGTGTGCACGAGCATGCCCTCTCGATGCTATAACGGTTGAAGACGATCTTGAGCAAGGTGTACGGAGGGTAAAACTCGGTGTTAGTAGGTGTATAAGGTGTGCGTTCTGTGAAGAGGCTTGTCCAGCGATGGCTATCAAGCTATCGAGAG
>DQTV01000004.1 GCA_015662595.1 Ignisphaera aggregans | reverse complement strand
GAAACTCCGTCGGGCAGTTTCGTGGGCGTCAAGATACCTCTTGGTCGAGGAATAGATCTTCAAGAGCTTAGGGGTAGGAAATTGCTTGCTGTAGGTGGAGGTGTTGGAATAGCGCCTCTTCCTTACTTAGTACGTGTATGTAGTGAAAATGGGTATGAAGTACATGTGGTTTGTGGCTTTCGAACTAAGCAAAGTATTCCACCCCTAGACTTGGTATTTCCTATACCTCCATACAGTATCCACATAGCTACTGAGGATTGTAGTGTAGGATATTGTGGCGATGCTTTGACTCTTGCAAAAGAGATTAGTAGGAGTGAAGGTTTTAATGATCTCATATTTGTAGGCCCCTCATCCATGCTCAAGAGGGCATGTGAAGAGTTTAAGGATGTAGACCCAATGATTTCTCTAGAGACCATAGTCAAGTGTGGTCTAGGTCTTTGTGGATCTTGCTATATACGAGGATCAACTAAGCTTCTCTGTGTAGATGGGCCTGTATTTAGATGTTCTGAAGTGCGTGAATACATTGCAGGACTACCTGATTAGTATCTGGATGAGGTTTTTAGATCCAAACGACGGCATTCCCATACCCATTACCCTCATCGTAGATATTGAGCGAGGAGTAGTGATAGATAGGTACAGCGGCTTTCAATATATACTCAACGTCGACAAACATCTAGACCTGTCTCGATGCTTAGCATTGCCAGGATTTATAGATATACATGTGCATTTACGAGGTCTTGAACTAAGCTATAAAGAGGATGAATTCAGTGGTACGAGAGCTGCTGTACGTGGTGGTTATACCGCTGTAGTGGATATGCCAAATACTAAGCCGAGACTAGACAGCATAGTAGCACTTCAACACAAACTATCGGCGCTAAGTATATACTCACATTGTGATTACGGTGTTTATGCAGCTGTGCCCCATACGTCGAATACTAGCTATCTAAAAGAGCTTCTTAACCTACCTGGGGTGATGGGGTTCAAGATCTATCCTGAGGATATGGAGTTCGTTACCTACGTGCTCAAGGTTCTAGACATACATAAGCTAATGATAGTTCATGCTGAGAACCCTAAACTCTTAAGTGAGTGTGGAGCTGGTTCACGTTGGCGCTGTAGAAGCATAGAAACAGAGTTAAGTGCTATAGCTAAACTGAACAGCATAGTGAAGCAGTATAGTGATAAGCGTAGAGTACGAATACACATAACCCATGTCACTAACCCCCTAAGCGTTGCTTTAGCAAAAAGCTATGGATTTACTGTAGATACGTGTCCTCACTATCTTCTACTAAGTTCAGAGCACGAGATAGAAATGGGGTGCCTAGCTAAAGTTAATCCTCCTCTACGTAGTCGTAATGTACAGTACTCCTTAGCTAGCTGGCTTCCTATGGTCGATGCCATAGCCACTGACCACGCTCCGCATTCATTAGAAGAGAAGAAGTTACCTTTCGAGCTCTGCCCCTCAGGGATATCCTCGATTGAGATAGCCCCGCTGTTGATACTAGATCTAATGATGAGAGGGGTTATCGACATAAAGACCGTTATGAGGCTACTCTCACTTGGACCAGCAAATATATTGAGGTTATGTCGTTGGGGATGCACAGCGCGTAACTGTATAGCTAGCTACACATTTATTGATCTTCATAAGGAGACGCATCTCGAAAACGCTGTTCTGGAATCTAAGGCGAAGTACACACCATATAGAGGTAGTGTGAGAGTAAGAATATGTGCTACGATGGTGCGAGGTCAGCTTGCATACCATCAGGGTGAAGTGTATAAACCACGTGTTCTCCCCCTTACCGAGGTGCAAAGGTTATGTATCTAGATATCGATGTTTGTGGGATTCATCTACGACATCCAGTAATGAATGCGAGCGGTATCCTAGGTTCACATAGAGAACATATTGCTAGGTTAGCAGCGTACGGAGTTTCAGCAATAGTTACCAAGACCATAACCTCACAGCCACGCGAAGGTTATGAAACTCCTATCGTAATAGAGCTGCCTAGTGGTGGTGTGCTCAATGCTGTTGGTCTTGCAAATCCAGGTAAGGAGGCTATACACGAGCTCGTAGCTGAAGCTAAGAAATTCGGCTTACCTATAATAGTGAGCATTGGTGGTAGAGACGAAAGAGAGTTCGTAGATGTTGCTATAGAAGCTGAGAAAAGTGGTGCTGATGCGATTGAGCTTAATCTAAGTTGTCCACATGCTAAAGGGTATGGAATTGAGATCGGAAGCGAGCCAAACATTGTTCGGACTATAGTTCGAGAAGTCTCTTCAGTACTTCGAATCCCGGTAATAGCTAAGCTAGGAATTTGCGATAAGCTTGTGACTTCTGCAAGTAGAGCTCTTGAAGCAGGGGCTCGAGCCCTAACTCTCATCAACACAGTCAGGGCGATGTATATTGATGTATTTAGTGCTAAGCCCGTTCTCAGCAATGTGTTTGGCGGACTTTCCGGACCTCCAATACATCCCCTTGCTGTACGTGCAATCTACGAAGTGTATCGAGAGTTGAAGGCTGAGATAATTGGCTGTGGAGGTGTTTATGATTGGCGATCAGCCGCCGAAATGATCTTAGCGGGCGCTCGAGCTGTGCAGATAGGTACGGCCTTTATTCATGGTTCTGGACGAAAGGTAGTGGAGAGTATATTGTCTGGATTAAGAGAATGGTTGAGAATATTAGGCTTAAAATCTATCTATGAAGCTATTGGCTTAGCGCAACGGGTGTAGATATGCGCATAACTCTTCTTGGATGTGAAGACGTAGGCTACGCTTTTGCTTATGCATTAGCCGAAGAAGGGGTGGATGTGGAGCTACGTATTATTGATGAATCATATTTTCGCGTTGCTAAGTGTTCATCTCTACCCCTATCCTCTACGGAGTTCATGGTACCAAGCTTATCGCAAGAGATGGACATAGCAAGGATACTGAGAGATAGTGACATAATTGTCAACACCATTTCTCAGGATTCAGTATTTAAAG
>DQTV01000047.1 GCA_015662595.1 Ignisphaera aggregans | reverse complement strand
TTATTGTTGGTATCGCTACACGGTACCCCGGTAAAGATATTAGGGTGCTACTCAATGAATTCCTACACTTTACCGCTAAGAAGTTCGACACTCTATTAGTAAGCAAGAGTCGCGATTTTGGAGGTGCGATTCTAAGAGGCTATCCGAAGAGAGTGCTTTATGGGTATGTCCTAGGTATTGGAGATGCAATCACATCGGTAAAGAGCGTTAGTGGAGGAGGACTGTATGCAATATCGTGGCTTGCCGAGCTCTACTCAGCGATTCTCGGTAACAGCATGAAGTTAGAGCTCGTTAAGTATGTGGAAAGGCTTCGAAGAGAGCTTCAAGTACAGTACTATATCGCTAAGCTGTTGTATAATAGCTTAGGACTCCTAATGAGTGTAGGAACCCCGATGAACACGCATATCGAAGTCTTTATTAAGGATCTTGACTATGATCGACATGAGTACCTAGTGCTAAGCGTATTCACATCGCGAATCGCCATGATGAGGACTATTGGGGCTGAAAAAGTGATGAGACGGCGGAGCACTGAGCTTGGAAGTGCGAGGACGTAGCTAGATAGCTACTTCGTTGAGTATTTGAGGCAGGTTCTCAGCCCATATTCTACATGTACCCTCTGATCCTACCATGCATGGACCGTATGGTGCGTTGGGACGACAGGTCTTCATGAAGTGGGGACACTCAACGGGTTTTACTTTTCCCAATATTACGTCCCTACATCTACACCCTGGCATAATATCATCAACAACGCTTGGTTCCCTTAATCCAAGCTGATATTGTGCATCAAACTCAGAGTATCTATGCTTTAGAGCTGCACCACTTTCTGGCACTATCCCAACACCACGCCAATAAGCATCAACAACATCATAGACTTCACTAATTAGCTTTCTGACGTATGTATTACCCTCATCGCGTACCACCCGAACATACTCATTGATAAGCCTTGGCTTTCTATGCACTAGCTGGTGTAGAATGAACACTATTGCGAGCAGTATGTCCACGGGTTCGAACCCTGCAACAACTGTTGGAATTGAATATCTCTCAACTAGGAAAGACCATGCTGAGGCTCCTATTATCGACGATACGTGGCCTGGTGCAATAACACCGTGTATCTCTACATCTCTTTCGGATTCCAGAAGCCATCTCATTATAGGCGGTGTAAACCTGTAGGCTGATAATATCATAAGGTTTTTAGGTACGCGATCCTTCACAAGGGGCTCAGCTGTGCATGGCATCGTGGTTTCGAAACCTATGGCAAAGAAGATGTATTTCCTGCCTGGATTTGAGCGTGCTAGCTTAATAGCGTCAAAGAAGCTATACACAACGACTACATCTCCACCTCGCGCTTTTGCCTCTGCAAGGCTCTTGATCGAGGCTGTAGGTCTTGCTGGAAGTCGAAATGCATCTCCGTACGTTAGTATGGTAAAGCCCTCAAAGCTTAATCGAATTAGCTCCTCTACGTAAAGACCTGGCGTTATGCATACTGGACATCCAGGGCCTGCAACTAAATCCACGTTCCGAGGTATTACAGTGCGTATTCCATAGTGAGAGATCGTCCATTCATGAGTGCCACAGAAATTCATTATCTTGACATCGCTACCTAGCTGCTGTGCCAATTTCGCTATTCTCTCAATAATCCTCTTAGACTCCGGATTCACTATATAGAGCCTCCTAATCCTCTCACGTATATCGAAGCCATGCTGTTTAGCGCTATTCATGAAGCCCCCTATACCTAGCCTCGCTTACCACCATACTTGGAAAGTGATAAATTTTTGAGGATTTATACGCCATGTCCCTATGGGGGTAAGGTGTGGATAGGGTAATTGAGTTAGCGCATGGCGCAGGAGCCAAAGAGACCTGGGATCTCATAAAGGAGCTGATAGTCGATAAGGTTCCTCAGAATCTAAGGAGTTTCCGAGGTGTAGGAATAGACGTTCTTGATGATGGTGCTGTGATAGATCTAGGAAGCGTCAAGCTAGTTACGACGGTCGATAGCTACACCGTAAACCCCATTTTCTTCCCAGGAGGGCATATAGGTACGCTTGCTGTCTCAGGAACAATAAACGATCTGGTGATGATGGGGGCGCGCCCAGTAGCTATAATGGATTCGCTAGTGGTTGAAGAGGGACTGGAGGTAGAAGTTATCGAAAGGATAGTGAGTGATATGCTTGCGATGCTTAGCAAGTATGGTATATCGTTGATTGGCGGAGACTTCAAGGTTATGCCACGCAATTCTATCGATAAGATGATAATTACGATGGTTGGTATAGGTATAGCGAATAGACCTGTAATAGACAGCCTAGGTCTACGTGAAGGAGATAAGATAATTGTTACCGGACCTATAGCTGAGCACGGTACGGCGATCTTGGCTGCTCAGTTAGGCATGATAGATAAAGTTCGTGGTATAGCGAGCGATGTTAGGCCTTTACTTGAACTTCTCACACTATTCGATAACTTAGGCGAACACATTCACGCTGCACGAGATCCTACGCGGGGTGGACTAGCAGCTACACTAAACGAATGGGCGCGTAGCACGGGGTTGATGGTTATTATAGATAGGAGCAAGATTCCCATAAGACGCGAGGTGAAGGAGTTCTTAGATGCTATGGGTATAGACCCTCTCACCGTAGCAAGTGAAGGCATTGCTGTACTAGCGGTAAGCTCAGAGTTCAGCGATCAGGCTATCGATATGCTGCGATCATTAGGATTTCGAGAAGCCTCAATCATAGGCGAAGTTCGAAAACCTCCAAGTCCCCTGCTAGAGGGTAAGGTGGTAGCGATAACCGAGG
This sequence comes from Ignisphaera aggregans, assembly GCA_015662595.1. Classification (GTDB taxonomy): domain Archaea; phylum Thermoproteota; class Thermoprotei_A; order Sulfolobales; family Ignisphaeraceae; genus SZUA-1435. The sequence continues at coordinate 8,048 of DQTV01000047.1, read as the reverse complement.
TTGGGGGTAAGACTATCGTTGAGCCTAAAGCATTAAACCTTCCGAGGATATGCTGATCGGTGATGCCTGTGTGTCTTGGAGTACCAGCCAAGGTTATTGAAATACGTAGAGATGGTGAGATGCGGATAGCTGTGGTAGAGATGGGTGGCATAACGCTTGAAGTCCTCTTAACGCTTGGTGAGGAAGTTAAACCGGGTGACTACGTGATAGTTCACGCAGGTATAGCGATCTCTAAGATTGATGATGCAGAGCTCGAGTCGATACTTAAACTGTGGAAAGAGGTAATCGAAGGTAATTCCACGGTCTAGTCTGCGATGATGTTGAAAGCGTACAGAATAATCTTGTCTGGTCTGGTCCAGGGTGTGGGTTTCAGACCTTTTATCCATAGAATAGCTGTGCTATCCGGAGTCAAAGGCTATGTGAGAAATGTTGGGGGGTCAGAGGTAGAGATTCACGTAGAGGGAGATGAGGAGGCGTTATCTAAGTTCTTTAAGCTATTCGTAGAACAGCTTCCCCCTCCAGCTGAAATCGAAGAGATATCGATTAGGCGAACCACTCCTCAAAACTATACATCGTTTGAGATCCAGCCAAGTACATCGAAGATCATACGGAGGTCTATGATACCACCAGACTTTGCCATATGTGATGAGTGTCTTCGGGAGGTTCTAGACCCGAGCAACAGGAGATATAGGTATCCATTCAATTCCTGTGCTTGGTGCGGCCCCAGATTCTCGATGATGTATGCCACCCCATATGATAGAGCTAACACCTCAATGAAGAAGTACCCGCTATGTCCGGAGTGTATGAGGGAGTATGATGATGTGATGAATGTTAGAAGACATCATGCTCAGGGAATTTGCTGTCCAGCTGATGGCCCTAAACTAACGCTGCGTGACTTAAGTGGTAACGTTATTGAGAGCAAAGATCCGATAGCTGAAGCTGCGAGATTGATAGATGAGGGGTATATAGTCGCGGTTAAGGGTATTGGTGGGTATCACATTGCTGCGCTCGCTTCTGACGATGATGTTGTGTACAAGCTTAGGCAGCGTAAGAAACGACCTCAAAAACCATTTGCTGTTATGGCTCTAAACCTGGATATCATCAAGAAGCTTGTGTACTTAGATCCTCCAATAGCTGCCGAGATTCTCACTTCACCTCAACGCCCCATAGTGTTGCTACCCAAGAAAGAGGATACCCCGGTCTCAGAACTGGTTTCACCTGGAATGGATGTGGAAGGCGTTTTTCTACCCTATACAGCTCTTCACTATCTATTGCTGTCTGAGGTAAAGGACAAGTTTCTCGTAATGACCAGCGCTAACATTCATGGGGAGCCGATGTGTAAGGATTTTGAGTGTATCGCTACTAAGCTTCGAGGAGTTGTAGACTTTGTTCTTGATCATGATAGGGAGATCGTTCATAGAGTTGACGATTCAGTAGTTCGATTCACCGAAGGTAGGATGGTAATTTTGAGACGTGGTAGAGGCTATGCACCTAGATGGATAAAGCTTCCACTTACGCTGAGTACTGAGATCGTAGCATTCGGAGCACATCTTCAGACATGTGGAGGTGTAGGCTTTGAGCGTTTTGCTGTGCTAACTCCGTACATAGGAGACCTTGACTCTCTCGATGCTTTATCAGATCTAGAACACGAACTTCTATTCCTAATAAACTCCTATAGAATAGACATTCACAACGCAATCCTAGTTCATGACAAGCATCCAGAGTACGCAAGTACTCAGCTAGCTATGTACTATGCTAAGCGTTTCAACGCGAAAACCGTAGCCATACAGCATCACCACGCACATATACTTGCAACTCTTGCCGATAGAGGGGTGCTTCCTGAAGATAAAGTGGTGGGTATAGCTATCGATGGTGTTGGCTATGGCGACGATGGTATGGTATGGGGAGGCGAGGTGCTGGAACTCGAAGGTTCAGGATATAGACGTGTAGCTCATTTAGAATACATTCCGCTTACCAGCGATAGAGATACGATATACCCTACACGGTTTCTATACCTAATGCTTGTCTCAGCCGTAGGCTTTGACAAGGCTAGAGACTTGCTAGAGAGATTGGGACTTGTAAATGCGATTCCTCATGGTGAGCTCGAGCTAGACTCTCTCGAAAGGCTTCTCCATGCAAAGAAGTACGTGTATACGTCGAGTATGGGTAGGGTACTAGATGCAATCTCAGCTCTTCTTCGAGTATGTACCTATCGAACATATGAAGGTGAGCCAGCAATAAAACTCGAGTCAAAAGCTAGGAATGGTAAGTTGATTGAGGAGATAAGAATTCCGAGATTGATGAATAACGGTAACGTTATGATCATAAAGTCGACCGAGCTCGTACTAGACATCATAAATGGTTTAGAAAGTGGTTATGCAGTGAAAGATCTAGCCTTTACTGCACAGTACAGACTTGGTCAAGCCCTAGCTCAGGCGGCTTTAGATCGCATACGCGGAAGAAGGAATGTGCCTCAGCTCATTGCTTTAGGAGGTGGCGCAGCTGTGAATAGTTTTATCGTTCGTGGAATGAGCAGCATTCTCAGTAGAGAGGAAATAGAGCTTGTCTTACCATACAAGGTACCGCCAAATGACGGCGGGATACCTCTTGGTCAAATCTATGGAGCAGCTCTTAAAGTAGCTGAGCATCAAGACATAGAGGCTTAGTCTATAAGACCATCTCAATTCCCTCGCTAAGAATATCTATGAAAGCGTTTGCCTTACAGACTATGTGCTATCTCTATGCTTATCGGGATCCGGTTCTCAAACATGCTATGAATGCCGATACGAGATTCTTAACAGCGCGCTCCACCTCCAAACTCATTTCAAACCCTATATCAAGTTTCTTAACATTGATGCCGAGTATCACTATCTCTGACAAGCTTGTCTCCCTTTTAAGGATTTCAAGAATTAAAGTCAATGGTATTGTATGTGTAGTTAGTGGAGTAAAGTCGGAAATCTCGTCCTCGCTGATAGCTACTATGGCTCCGGGCTCGCTATTGGGTACAATAGCTGAGTCTATGATCATTATCGAGCTCTTATTAGCTGTTACTATGCTATGAAAACAGTTTTCTATACCATGCTCGCACAGCAAGGTTCTTACTCCTACCCCTGCAGATTCTAAACGTCTACACACTTCTAATCCAGCACGATCGTCGCTACGCAGTTCAGTACCTACGCACGCTATCAACCACCTCTCTGGATCTCTTAGGATAGAGCATATGTATGCTGTTAGCTCCTCTAAACTATTGAAGCGTATCATCGTTCAACAATCCTCAGTATGGTCTCGATGGCCTTGGTCATGTATGGCTCTAACAGATCTTTTAAAGCTAGAGGTTTACCAACAGCTTTCTCAAGGTTTGTTAGCCAGGGTATGCAAGCCAGAAGCTCTAAGCTGAGAACCTGTGAGATTTGAAGACATAGATCCACACTATGACTTAGGTTGACGATGAGCCCTAGGGGTTTAACGCCCTCGTTACTGAGGACTTCTAAGCTTCGCTTAACCGTCTCTATGGATAACACGCTTGGTGTCGTTACGATGATCGGACGCGGGTTGGGTGCCAGGGATATGATGTCTAGCACTTCATCGGAGAATCCAGGTGGAGTATCAATTATTAGTAGTGAGGCAGACCATTGAGTTATGGAGAGAACCTCCTTTATAGCGTTATCGATGTCAGTTCCACGAAGGGGTAAGGTTTTGTTACCGCTATAGAAAGCTATAGACATGAACTCCAATTCGGTACTACCTAGCTTAACTGGGCGTATACCTCGATCCTCAATGGGTTTAGTCGTTTCAACGTCTATACCTAATAGCAGGTGGCTACAGGGGTTGGTGATATCGAGATCTAGCAACCCCACTCGAACACCTTTTAGAGCTAGAGATAGACTGAGAGCAGCAGCGATAACGCTCTTGCCGACCCCGCCCTTGGGGCTTACGATAGGTACGATAAGCCTAAACACAGCTAATCTACGCTTTATAGCGTATAGACGCGGATCGATAAACAAACTCAGTCACCCAAACTCAAGCCTCTTTATGTACACTCCTCTACCAGCTACAATCTCAAAATCGTGTGAACCGCACTTAGGGCATCGGATATAGACCTTAGCTACATCAGGAATGAAGTGTATAGCCTCCCTCTCATGCTCTGAAATGCCTACTTCACTAAGGTTCCACTGGTATCCGCAGCGAAAGCACTTAAATTTAGCTTCCTCGAACTCAATGTCTACTTTACGAACATCGATACCGCGCTCTCGAAGGGAAGCTATAAGCTCCTTCAATGCGAACTCAAACACCTCTCTATCGATACTCTGCAACTCTCCTACCACCACCTCAACAAGCTCGATAGTTCTCGAACCTCGTTTTCTTGCCTCATACTCTATCGTAACAGTGATTGCCTCGGCCAAGGCCCACTCATGCAATACGTTCACCTTTGCATGTCGATACGTTTACACGTCTTAAGTCCATGCCGTGTTTATAGGGACCCATACGTTTTAAAGTTTTTGAACAATGTGTTTTAGGGGATGAAGAGAGGGCTTGACTGAATATACGATGATGTATGGGTCACGGGTTTGACCCTCCATAGATAGCATTGACTATCAATTCCAGCAGTGCTCGAGACATACCTATCAGGCTTACAAGATCCTGACACACAGACTTCGAATTCGATGTGGTACTCACTGTCAGCGTGGCCTCAGCTAAAGGAATATTGCGAGATATCGCGATAATACTTATCTCATAAACCTTTAGCCCTGGATCCACATGTATACCGCTTAACACATACATTGAGTTTCCCTCTAGATCTCTAGACTCCACTCTTGTCAAAGCAATTCCAAGCTTACGAAGCTCCTCAGCTAGTTCGGGAATTTTGGATGTTGGAAGTCTAAAAAAGCTCTTCACATATATGCGCACCTTACCAAACTCTCTACTGAATTTCGAAATTGTAGAGAACGTCTCCTCAAATATCGTGGATATCCGCTGTACAGCACTGTATGAACTTCGAGATTCTGAAGAGTCAAAGCTCATCACTATAGATATGAGAGCGTTTCCTGTTGTACGTTGAATAAATAGGCGTATCTCGTAGTTAGACCCATAGACAACAACACGTGTACAAAACACTTTGTCTATTGATACAATGGCATTCCGCTTACCATAGAGTTCAAAGAGCGCGTAACAAGCATCCTCTATCTGATTTAAGTCGATACGGAGTTCAGCTTCAATACCTAGATAAAGAACCCTGAGAGCCAATGTTAGCTCAGCCTAGGTGTTGTTCTTCATCCTGTATCTCAAGAGCCCACTCCTCATCATAGCTGTGATGTAGTATCTGTTGCTAACTAATATACCTTAGCTATATCATGGCTATATGGCAATGACATCGTTTCGCGAAACGCCCACTCACTATGTAATGCAGCTCAACAATTTATTAAAATAGAGAATCTGAATATTTCGGGTACCGTAAGTGGGGTGTTGCTAGGTATGTTCAAGGTAGAGAAGATAAAAAGTGGTATTCCAGGTCTTGATGAGCTACTGTATGGAGGTATACCAAAGAGGAACATAGTGTTGCTCTCTGGAGGTCCTGGTACCGGTAAGACGATATTTGGACAGCAATACCTATACTATGGACTACAGCACGGTGAACCGGGTGTCCTTGTTGCCCTAGAGGAACATCCTGTTCAGATAAGGAGAAACATGGCTTCTTTCGGTTGGGATGTTAAAAAGTACGAAGAAGAGGGGATGTTTGCTATAGTGGACGCGTTTACTGGAGGCTATGGCGAAGCAGCAAAGAGGGAGAGGTACGTTGTTAGAAGCGTTGATGATATGACAGAGTTTCTCGACGTTGTTAAGGAGGCTATAAAGGATTTGAAAGCGGAAAGAGTAGTGATAGACTCTGTCTCGACGCTTTACCTTACAAGACCCTCCGTTGCTAGGGCTATTCTCATGCAGTTAAAACGTGTATTAGCAGGCCTGGGAGCAACATCGATTCTAGTATCGCAAGTTAGCGTGACAGAGCGTGGTTTTGGTGGCCCTGGTGTGGAGCACGCTGTTGATGGTATAATAAGACTTGATCTAGATGAAGTAGGAGGCGAATTAATCAGATCGTTGATAATCTGGAAGATGAGAGGTACTAAGCACGACATGCGTAGACATCCCTTTGAGATAACAGATAGGGGTATAGTAGTTCAGCACAATCGTGTTGTGAGAATACGAGGTGATAGGGTAACGTTTGAAGAGGTAAAGCCTGAGTAACGGTGATGAAGATGAGCGAGATACCGCTGAAACCCATAACGAAGGAGGAGATTAGAAAGCTAGAATTGGCTTTAATACTAGGCACGTTATTTAGGTCTGAAGTACTTCAACAAATTAAAGACGCTGAAGATAAAGTTACATGGCTTGACTCGCTGGTCATTGCAGCAGCTGCGCTAGCCAGAGACCGCGCAGGAATTCCAATATCCGCTATCGCTGAAGAGCTTGGAAGATCGGAGACTACGATACGTAATCACCTTGCTGGAAAGACAGAGGCTGGACGATTAGTAAAGGAGACCTATGAGATGCTACTTAGAAAAGGTGGTAGAATTGAAGAGTTGTTAGCCATACCTATAGGTATGAACGTGAATGAGCTGCGAAAACGTGTTGATGAACTTGAGCGAGAGGTAAAGGAGTTGAGGTCTAAGCTGGAGTTTGTGAAGAATAGACTTAATGAGATAGTGTCACAGCTTTAGTGTTTCTCGATAGCTTTTTGTTCTATAAATCGCGAGAATATGTTAAGGGCTCTTACCTTATTGCTAGGCTCTATAGGCACTACAGCAACTCCAGCTTTAGGTATACCATACACTAGATAGCCATGTGAAGCCTGGAGTAACACAGCTAAGCTTAGCAAATCCTCTTCGCCCTCTACTAAAATCAATGCATGGCTATGGCGGTTATCAACATAGTCACTCAGCTTTTTCATGCACTCCTCGCTTATAGTCCCTGCGGGATTTCTACACGAGGTTATAGAGTCATAGGCTTCTTGTCTCGGATATTCATAGTGAGTTCGCATAGTCTTCGTATCTACAATGCATAGCTTGGGTATACCAACATACATTTCGAAAGTTCGACACACGTAGTCTCCTACAACATAAACTTGAAAAAGCTCACAATGTAGTAATGTGCGTAGCGTTAATCCAACATACTCTCGCGGCCCCCTCAATACGTAAGAATAGAGGTGTTCGTGTAATCGTGCTAACATTTCTCTAAGCTCTCTAGGCATCGCATAGAGTTTCAACTCGTTTCTCCTTCCTAAGCTATTAAACACAGCTTTCATTGTCTCTATACACAATCGAAACCGTTCTGACCTAATTAAGGTACTTCAACACCAATAAAGTAGGGAACTTAATGAGTGTAGGATTACCCGAACCTAATTCTATATGTATCCTCGTTCCACAGTAGTTATTCATGGGTGTGTTGGATGGCTGCGTGTACTCAGCCTGTTAAGGTTAGAACTCCTGCTGGTGTTGAGAAAGAGCTAGTACCTAAAAAGGTATGGATGTTAGCACCCAAAGGTAGAAAAGGAGTTAAGATAGGGCTATTCCAAGACCCAGAAACAGGCAAGTACTTCAGAGCCAAAGTACCAGACGAATACCCAGAATGCGGATAAAGTAGAACATGAAGAACTCAAGACATAAACTACCTTTTTATTACTTTCCCTAGTTCAATTCTTAACCTTGCTCAAATAGCGTGATTCTCCATTAATTCATCTTTACAGATTCTACATACTTACTATCCGGCTATGTCTTATATGCCAATCTTCAGGAATACGGATTGGTGTGCGTCTAGGGATTTGGTGAGAAGCTGTGGCGCCGGGGGCGGGATTTGAACCCGCGCGGGGGTCGAACCCCCAGTGGGTCTCTCGATCTCTAAGCCGGATGTAGGTCTCGAGCCCACCGCCTTAGACCGCTCGGCCACCCCGGCACATCCAGCGCAATAACTACCCAAATGTGGGTATAAAGCTTTGTTCGGCGCTGGAATAGCTAATGACTTGATGGCGATCACTGTACGAACAGTGTTTGGAG
>DQTV01000095.1 GCA_015662595.1 Ignisphaera aggregans | reverse complement strand
TATCGTAGACACGCTGAGCAACAAAGGTACCCGATAACTTCAAAGCTCTTTCTAGAGGCTCTAACATCTTCTTAACATCCTCTTTAGAACCGTAAGCTCCTGTCTCAGCAAGAGCCTCGATGAATGGCTCCTTGATTAGGTCTCTACCAAGTACACGGTGGTTTGTTAGATACTCAACCCTCTCTTTTAGAGGCTTCTTCTTTAGCTCAGCAATCTTGTCATCTCCTAGACCGAGACCCTTAGCGAACCTGTCGAGAATCTCCTCCTTCTTAGCATCATCTACCTTCTCAAGACCTTTAAGTAGGAGGTCGGCAGCTATACTCTCTCTCAGATGATCTTCGAGTCTTCCACCCATGTTGGTATCGTATGTCTGGGTAGGCATGATACCCTTCTTGATAGCCTTAGCCATACCGCGTAGAGCAGCTACACCCACTAGAACTTCCTGGGCTACCGTATAGCTTACCGTAATGTTCTGGCCGATACCCATCTCGTTTAGACGCTCAGCGATCTCTATAGCTGCTGGGTAAGCAGCAGCTACCTTAACCACTAGGTTAGGTCTACCCTTCTCAACAACGTTGTAACCCCACCACAGATACTCGTCGTAGACCATGAGGTCCCTCTCAAGCCTTACATAGAACTCTCGAGCAGCCTCAACACTCTTCTCAACATCGTGAGCTATGAGTGGGTTCAGCTGGTAGCTCACCATACCATCGTGGTACTTAGACAGTATGAACGGTATCCTAAACACCAGGAAGTTCTCTAGAAGGCCAAACCTCGTTGCCTCCATAGCTATGTCGTCGATGTACTTCTCCGGCTCCTTAAACCACTCGGGATGCTCCTTGACTAGTACCTCTCGAGCATACTCCTTAAATCGCTCCCAGAGCTCAGGATCGTCATCATAGGCTTTTGCGGCTAGAGCTGGGTTTGTAGATACCTGTACAAAGCCTAGGTGTCTCAACCACCTCAGACCAAGCGCATAGTCGTTACCAAACTTACACAAACCCTTCTCATACGCTATGTAGTAGAAGTTCTCTCTGATCTGCTTAGCCATAGCGTTTACATAGCTTTCAGCTAGATTGTCTTCGCGTAGCTCCTTCTCCACCTCCTGAGCCATGTAGGCAAGCATGCTATTGCCTTTGTTTACGATCTTCATACTCCTAAGCTGCTCCTCTATAACGGCCTTCAGTATCAAGGGCTTGCCATACTCCTTCCTCTCTATCTCTTCCCATTCCTTCAACGCCGCTAGTAAGATCTTTACACCTCGCTCAGCATCCTCATCACGGAACCTAGCCCACTTTCTCTCCATACCAACGAGGTTCCATATCGTCTCTAATAGGAGGTCGTAGAGTCGATACCTAGTAACTATAGCCTCCCTCACCTTCTCCTCGCTACCGTACTTAGTAGGAGCGTTAACCCTAAACACTATGCCAGCTCTCCTAACTAGAGCTCCCAAAACATCTAGAAGCTTATCAGCCATCTCTGGATGTACTATGTGGTCAGCAGCGAGCTTAGTCCAGCCATCTAGCGCCGTCTTGAGCATGTGATCAGCGTGGTCTACACGTGGTGGAACAGGGAGCTCTAGCCTCTTAGGCTTAGCCGCCTTGATAGACGTCTTGACAAGCTCTTCAGTGATGTTAATAGCTGGGCTTGCCAACCTGGAAGCACCCGAAAGAAGCTGAAGGTGTTCACATAGTTTTAAAGATTAGGTATACTATGCGTTACTAACCATTATTAGCGTAATAGCGTAGAGCCCATGTCAAGAGCGTTACGATGCTCTACCCCGCTTCACGAGTTTGTACCTTTCGAAGAGTAGTGTAACTCTATCTCGCTCAATAAAGAACTCGGCATACACCTTCGCACCTCCTATAAGTGTGTAGAACCGTGCATAATCGTCTCTAACCTCTTCGGGCACTAGAATGGTCGTCGACTCTGTATAGCGATCTCGATAGACAAGGGCTAGGAAATCACCACGCCTTTCAATGTAGTACTTAACGCTACCTCGATAAGCCTCGTAAACCCCCTCGAGCTTACGAAGCGTGTTCTCTATGCGCAGAAAGCTAAGCTCTTTCTCCGGGTTGTGTCCTAGAGCTAGAGCAAGTGCATACATCCCTATACGTGAGAGGGGGTATCCAGAGGCGTTAGCGAGCACTACAACGCCGATACCATCGCTAGGTAGGTAGCCCATGTACGCGGTGTAGACGAGGACTGAGCCGCTATGACCAACAAGCTTTCTATCAAAGAACTTCTCGGTGATTATGAGACCGTAGCCGTAGCCCTCATCGCCAAAGAGCTTCCACGGTACGTCAACGTACTTTCTCTCCATAAGCTCAACGCTTTTCGGACTCACAATCTCGGTACCCTCTAACCTACCTCGGTTGATTAGCATAGTCACATACCTAGCCATATCCATAGCGTTGCTGAGTAAACCTCCATCAGCTGTTATCCCAAAGGGAAATCTCTTAGCTATGTGTCTACCCTCTCGATCAATTATATAGGGTGTAGCGACATTAGGATCCTTCTCAACCTCTTCAGCACGAAAGTACGTTCTATTCATGGATAGGGGTCTAAGTATGTACTGCTTAACGTAGTCCTCATACTCTATCCCTGTAACCTTAGATATTATGTACCCTAGAAGTACGTAGCCTTCGTTTAGATAGAAGAAGCGCTTACCAGGCTTATCGACAACCCACTCCTCATAGCTACTCATATAGGATATCACATCCTGTGGACTTGCTAGCGGTAGCCATACCTCACCATCAAGCTGTAGAGACCCTCTTATAAAGGCTTCAGCATAGGCTAGTGCAGCTATACCACTTGTATGTGTTAAGAGGTGGTGTATACGTATTGGCTCACCCATAGCCCTGAGCTTTAGAGGCACATACCGCTCTACAGCATCGTCAAGACTAAGCTTGCCCTCCTCAACAAGCTTCATTATGGCTAGGGCTGTAAACGACTTGG
>DQTV01000100.1 GCA_015662595.1 Ignisphaera aggregans | reverse complement strand
GAAGCTTTGAAGAACTACATGCTCATCGCCACTAGGTATTATTACGTGAAAGAGCTCCTTAGCATTGATGTATAGAGCGTCGATGTGTATAAGGGGCTCCTTTCTAACCCCATCATAAAGCCCTAGAATATCAACGAAGGGCCCTTCATCTACCAATTCCTCACCGATCCTAGCCTCAATTACTACAGCGGCTGGAACTGGAACAGGTAAGCCATAGTTAGGAGTATACGCTATGCGCATATCCGGAAAGAGTGTTGATGCTACGTCTAGTTCAAAGATGCCAAAGGGAGGTGAGAGCGCAGCGGATAAGAGTACTGCTGGATGTACGCCCACAACGATTGCCACTGGTAAGCTCTGTCCACGCTTTCTGTATTCATTGTATATGTACCGCAGATGTCGAGGGACAATCCTTGCCACTACCCTGTTTGAATCGATAAGCATTGTTCTGTGAATAGACGCGTTACACGTATCTTCATTAAGACAAGCTATAAATATCGCTGAAGTCACATACTTACCGCCATCACGAGGAAAAAACTTTATGAAAGGCAGTTTGCGTAAGTCAACGGCCGATCTCTCAAAATAGTTATCGAAATCCACAACCTTAGCCTTTGAAGGCTTCGAAATCGCTGAAAGTATCTTTAGATAGGCTTCAACATCGTTACGAACTCCAAGGAGTTCAAATAGCCTACGCCTCGTACTCAGGACTCCAGAAACGCATTCGAATTCAGATCCAAGGACTTTGAATAGTATGATAAGTCCCTTACGTTCTAGCGGCAAGATATTCTTTGTTAATGTTGGCTCTGGAGGTAGAGGGTTGCTTATTTCAACTAACTCATTAGCATAGCGATATACAAACTCCCTCAGAGACATCGATACTCACTACAGTGGACACTTTATTACCTTTCCAACCTCCTCCCATTCACTACTCAATTTAATCCTACTTATTGAAAGTCCCTTCACCACACCATCATACTCAGTCAATACGCATATCTCATTCCTATCAAGCTCTAGAGAGTCGATTAAAGCTGGTGCTACCTCCTCCAGCCTTTCATTCAGTATCGCTGCTAGAAGCCCCTTAACACTATCTCTCGTCACCACGTAAATCTCCTTCTGAGGGAATACTTCGCGTAGACGCTGACCAATTACGGAGTCAGCCTTTTCTAAAAGCACTACCAACGCGTCATCGTGTTCCACTACAGCATATACTTTCAGTCCTAGTTCTTTAGATAGTTTCTCTACTGCATCCAAAGACCACAATGTACCGGAAGCTAAGCAGCTGTTTAACAGCGTAATCTCTGAAAGTCTTAAACACACCCTCTTTGCCTTCTGGAAGAAGGATTGGTAATGCTGTTTCCTTAGAAGCCTTCGATCTATGCGATCTCGTTCCTTCACAACCTTAGGTCTAGGCAGACAAAGTACGTTCACTAACGGCCCAAGAGCACGTTTAATTCGCTCACATAACACATCGTCAAGCACAGCAACGTAGTCAGCATGCACAGCCCTTATGATGTTGAGTTTCGTATCTATAGCTAGGTATCCAGTCGTCCAGCCATCCGTGTTAACTACGATTGGTGCAGCACCTTTTTGCATGGCTATGTCAACTAGATCGCGTATAGCTACTATCAGTCTGCTCATAGCGAAAGCGTGGGTTGGGGTTATCGAGCCTATCAATCTCATAACATCGCCTCTAACTTCTCTAAGCCAGAGAAGCGGCGTTGTCAGGATCTTCATAGCTATGAAGCCGGGAGGCGCAAGATCTCCCTGACCAACATCGGCATCTACTATCGCTGGCCTTAATCCCTGCTCTATAGCCATATTCGCTACGAGAAGTGAGAACGAGGTTTTCCCACTGTCTACGGGGCCTAGTACTACAGCAATACCCTTACTATCAATGATAGCTCTTGAAGCTTCTTCCCACACATCGATAACCTCTTCACCAGCGGCTGGCTCTTCAATTCCTCCACCTTCACCAAGAATAACGCTGATAGTACTATCCTCTAAGGCTTTTATCGCATAGCTTCGATACCTATGGATAACGACTCTTGCTCCAGGAGTAAAGTTCATTCCAAGAATCCTTATCTTACCCTTGTTAATTACTATGCTTGCTGGCCCCATGACCCTTATGACCTTACCTTTCTCAAGATCGAGGTGTGCAGCTAGCGAAAGCATACCGCTGTAACCTCGAGCTGTCTCACTCAGATCTTCCAAGGGCTATGTTTATAGCTGCTAACGCGTCTTCATCAAGCTTCTTACCGTATTTTAAAAATGTCGAGGACTTAGAGCTACCACGCTCGGATACTAGTTCGAGTCCTATATCACTGCTCAACAGATTGATGAGCTTGTTAACGAAATCATCGTACTCAGGATCCTCTTTACGCGGTATCCCTATCCTAACCACCTTCTTACTAGCCTCCAAACACTGAAGGACGGTAATTATGAACTCAAGCGCTTTGTAAATACTGCGAAAGCTCAGTGCTGTGAGAGCTATAGAGTCCGTTATCACTGCTACACCCACTTTACGACCAAAGTCTATACCTACGGTTAGCTCGCGTACTTCAACATCTCCTTTGCAAACCGCTACAGCGGCTTTCAGTACTGTACATGCAAGGTTTTCACTAAGCCGAAGTATAGGACCGTTTACAGTTATGCCTTTGCGGGTAAGATACTCTATACCTCCGTCATCAACTATGACAACGCCTTTAATGTCCACTGTATCCGGGGTTACACCTAAGTACTTAAGTCCAAGCATCTGTATGAACTCCACTACCTTAACGAACTTACGAGGATCGTAGATTACCAAGTAGAGAGGTTTTCTCTGAACACCTACCTCGATGTTGATTCACCTCGTAGGTCCGCAACATACGGACCTCTCATCACCGCTATGCGATGTCTGTTCTCAGATCCCGGATTCTTCTTCATCCCACCTCATTCCTTCATTACACAGCAGATATTAAACTTCAGGTATAAGCCTACGTGTGGGTGTTACCATGTTAACGAGATTTCGGAATAGATTTAAGCCCGTATACGAGCCGATGGCAAGAGTTGTAGCGAAGCGCCTTGGGGATCCGAACATAATCACTCTGACGGGGCTTATCGTCTCCTTTGGGGTTCCTCTCAGCGCCGCAATGGGCTCTGTGCCGCTAGCCCTGCTCTTCCAATCATATCAGCGTACATGGACGTTCTAGATGGTGCAGTAGCTCGAATTTTAGGAAGAGTATCACGTTTTGGTGCTGTTCTAGACTCGCTATCAGATAGAGTTACGGAGTTCAACTACCTGTTTGCGTTAACCATCCTAGGGCTAAGCCCCTATCTAACTATGGTAATGTTAACGCTCTCCTTCCTCATAAGCTATCTTAGATCTAAAGGCGAACTTCAAGGGGTTAGAATGGAGGGTGTGGGCATTCTGGAACGCGGTGAGAGAATACTGATGATTATGAGCATGTTTACAGTATTTATGTTGCGAGAATTGGTCTTCGACACGACGATAGCTCAAAACATCGTTACGGTGATAGCCATGGCCTTCATATCACTATGCATCATCACAATAGCACAAAGGCTCTACCACATCTATCGCTGCGATCAGAGCTAGGCGATGAACTGGAATCAAAATGATTGTTTGTCTTGCTGTCGGTTCTAGAACCCAATGTTATATCCTGAACGACAATAGCTATCGTATGGACTGTAGAGGTACATGCTTCTTGCGCTCCTCCTCTGGTCGCACCTTTATAACTCCGTAGAATATTGCACAGTTAATGCAGTAACACTTAGTTACAGGGTATCGAGATATTATAGCTCCACGTTTTTCGAGCTCTGCTGCAAGCTGAGGATCTACAGGGCTATACCACTTCGTTACACAAATCGCTTTATCGGCCGGTATAAGCGCCCCGCAATTATCGCACTGAACACGTCTTACCGCTCCCTTATCCCCCTTCCTACGTCCTCTATTCTCTCTTTTCTTAGGCACCGCCCTAACCCCAGGCTTTACGATATGTAGAGTTGATAATAAGTTTTACTCTTCGCTTAGTACCTCTTCGCTAAACGCAGATATGTATAGGCCTTGCCTCCACATAGTGCACACTTCTTATCTGTCACATCCACGCGCTCTATTGCTGGTATGGGAGCTCCGAGGACTGATACAGCCTCTAACTTCTCGATGGCCTCGTATGCCTCTCTTTCATCTCCACACCAAGGTATCTGTGCTATGCCGCCCTGCCTCACATAGTCGATCGCTTCATCAAGGCTATCAAAGGTCTTAATTCTCTCGCTAAACCATTTCCAAGCACGCTGCCTTAGGTATTCGCCGATCTCCTTAAGTATAGTAGATACGGCTTCGATTAGGCGAGGTCTCTCTATAACGTACCTCTGTAGGGTATCCCTACGGAATAGAGTTACCTTCCTCTGTTCAGTTTCTCGTTTACCAATCTCTACTCTGAGAGGAACTCCCTTGAGCTCCCACTCAAAATACTTGTCTACGGGTCGTAGCTCTTCTCGATCATCAAGTTTCACTCTGTATCCAGCCGATTTCAGCTCAGAGTACACATCCTGAGCATACTCCATCACCTCCTTTCGCTTTTCCGCATTATCAACTACGGGTATTGGCACAACAACAACCTGAATGGGAGCTATCAGCGGCGGTAGGATTAGACCACGCTCATCACTATGAAAAGCTATGACCGAGGCTATAACTCGCTCAGAAATTCCATAGCTTGTTTGCCATCCATAGTCTATAGTTTCATCTCTTTTCTGTATTTTAACGTCGTAAACCGAGGTAAACGTTTGACCAAGATTATGAACTGTACCTATTTGCAATGCCTTACCATCTGGAAGAAGCGTGTCGAAGGCTATGGTATAGAGGGCTCCGGCAAACTTATCCCACTGAGGTCTCTTGGATATTAAGTACGGTATGCCTAGAAGATCGAAGAATTCACGGTATATGTTTACCGCCTCCATCACCAGGCGCTCAGCATCCTCAAAACTCTCATGCAATGTATGCGCTTCTTTAAACGTGCTCACCTCACGGAGTCTTATCATCGGCTTCGTCATCTTAGTCTCGTAACGGAATATATTTACTATCTGATAGTACTTCTTAGGTAGCTGGCGATAGCTTTTAATCCATAGGCTCTCCATGTAGCTAAGCACAGTCTCGCTAGTGGGTCTAAGAACTAAACGAACATCTAATTCGTTGAAGCCCGCTTTCGTAACCCAGTAAACCTCGCCTTCAAAACCTCTCACATGTTCACTTTCCTTCCTAAATATGGTCTCCGGAATTAGTAGGGGTAGCAGTATCTCTTCATGACCTGTCTCATCTAATAACTTTCTTATGGTCTCTATAACATGCTTACGTATTTGAAAACCGTACGGTAACCATACGCCAACGCCTTTTACTGGGTACCTTCCATAATCGTAGATCTCAGCCTCTCGAAGTATACACTCAAACCATTCTGAGAAGCTTTCACCCTCCTTTTTAGGACATTTGCTGACCATGAAGCTCTATCCCTACGCCCCACTACTTTACTATAACTTTACGCGCAAAGAAAATATACCCAGTATGTCCAATCATTCGTGTTCGCGGTCTTATAGCTCCCGAAACAAGGTGGAATTCACGTAATAGAACTTCAAAGCATCTCAGATCCGTAAATCCTCTATGCTCCTGAATAGCATTCAAAAGCTTCTCTACCTGACTTACCGTAGGTAGAAAGAACGCTACAGGTGCTGAGGGTTTAAGAGCGGAGTAGATAGAGTCTAAGGCTTCCCAAGGATTAGGTAGGTCTATCACAGCAGCGTCTAGGTCCCGTTCATCAACTCCTTCACGTATATCTCTAATCTTTACCGTGACATACTTATCCAATCCCACCCGGGCAAGATTCTCCATAGCTATCTTAGCAAAATCCTCACGAACCTCATAAGCATATACATGGCCATCGGGTCTCACAACATTGGCTATAACACTAGTCATAAACCCAGACCCTATACCTGACTCGAGGACTCTAGATCCAGGGCCTATACCTAGGAGTACAAGTATTAGCCCCATGTCTTTGGGATACAATACCTGTGTTCGTCTTCTAAACCCCTTCTCTAGATAGTCTATCAATAGAGGTTTAAGTACGTATGCAGAGAATCCAGTACTAAGCTTGACCTCCGACCCTATTGTCTGTCCAATTATATCGTCGTACTTGATATAACCTCGATCTGATCCAAAAACTTTGCCTCTAACTACTCTTACAATCCATCTGCGTCTCTCATCGATGTACACCACAACCTCACTTCCTTCACTTATAATTTCGTGAGGGTTCAGCACTGGTATCCCCTCTCATCAAATTTCGACAATACCAGCCCTCATCATCACCCTAAGCCACTTCACGACCATTTCGTAGTGCCCACTACTTTACTATCTCAAAGAGCATAAGATAGTAAGGCGCTAATTAAGGTTGTCTTCGTTACTGAAGTCATGGGGTATACAGACAAAAACACGTTTTATGCTCTGGGGGTTGTTTTAGAACAAAACGATTGATCAGTGAATAGAAGCTTGAGTATGGTCTTAATCATAGCTCTAGAAGATCTTTGTTGAGGTCTATCACCTTAGCTATCTTACTGTTTCGACGTTGCTTAAGCTCAGGAAACTCAGTTTCACTTGCCCATAGCTCACGCTTTAAGAGTTCTCTTACAGCTGTTCGTATCACCTCGCTTCGGGATGAGTACCTCCCTATCCTGACGAGTTCGTCAATTGCTTCAATGTAAGACTCTGGCATTTTTACGGTGACAATACGCATTGTAATCACCACGTTAATCCTTAGCAAAGATAATAATTTATAAGACGGAACCCAAATCTGTATGCCTAGGCATCGCCCACAGAG
>DQTV01000030.1 GCA_015662595.1 Ignisphaera aggregans | reverse complement strand
TTCATGGATAGGGGTCTAAGTATGTACTGCTTAACGTAGTCCTCATACTCTATCCCTGTAACCTTAGATATTATGTACCCCAACAGCACGTAACCCTCGTTCAGATAGAAGAAGCGCTTACCAGGCTTATCGACAACCCACTCCTCATAGCCACTCATATAAGATATCACATCCTGTGGACTTGCTAGCGGTAGCCATGTCTCACCATCAAGCTGTAGAGATCCTCTTATAAAGGCTTCAGCATAGGCTAGCGCAGCTATACCACTTGTATGTGTTAGGGGGTGGTGTATGCGTATCGGCTCGCCCATCGACCTGAGCTTTAGAGGCACATACCGCTCTACAGGATCGTCAAGACTAAGCTTACCCTCCTCAACAAGCTTCATTATAGCTAGGGCTGTAAACGACTTGGTTACAGAACCAATACCATAGATAGTCTCTGGTGTTGAAGGTAGTCCACGCTCCAAATCTCTAAAGCCAAAACCTCTAGCATAGACAACTCTATCCCTATCAACTATAGCAATGCTTAGACCGGGAATCCTAGTCTCACTCATCTTTGAAAGGATGAACTCTTCAAGTCTATGCGTATCCATGTACGTACACCCACGCTAGCCAAGAGGTTTCAATGTAAGGAACACAATTGCTATAGCGTAGAGAGCTATACCCACGATCTCACTCAACGTTAGGGTTTCACCTAGTATCAACCACGATAGCAACGCTACTAGCAATGCGTTGGAGAGCGCTATAGCTGTTGCGGGAGCTGCTTTACCTAGCGTAACAGCCATCTTGAGAAAGTACATGCCTATAGCGAGAGAGACCCCAGCTACTATGGGAACAACGAAGTACCTATAATCGAGGTTCAAAAGCCTTGGATTGGCAACGGGGCTAAACGCTCCTTTCACGATCATTAGCAGCGTTACAGCAACTCCAACAAGACCTGTAGATAGCAACAATATCGCTGCTCCCTCAAGTGGTGGTACTCCCTTAGAGGATGCGTACTTGAGAAGGAAGTTGGTTAAGCCAAACATTAGAAAAGCTCCAAAGGCGTAGAGAACCCATAGCGTACTGTGCATCCCTATCTTCACCAGCCTATGTTGATGATACAAAGCTTTAAGGTTTAGTCTTTAGAGCGAGGCTCCACATCGTCATTCGGGGCTGTAGCTATGCCTGGAAAGCTGAGGCCAGAGGTTTTGAAGTCTGTAGTCTTTCCAAGGACTGGCCTTCGAGATCTTCGCGTAGTCGTAGGTCCGAAGTATGGTGAGGATGCAGCGATAATAGATCTGGGTGCTCACGTTCTTGTTGTTCATAGCGATCCCATAACCGCTGCTATAGACCTTGTTGGATGGCTAGCAGTTCACATAGCGAGCAACGATGTTGCGGTTCGGGGTGCTAAGCCTAGCTGGCTACTATCCACAATTCTCTTGCCGGAGAGTGAAGACTATCTGAAGATCCTTGAGAAGATATCTACTCAGATAGACCAGGCAGCTAAAGAGATTGAAGCACAGGTTGTTGGCGGCCATACTGAGGTAACCCCAGAGCTTTCTAGACCCATAGTTGTGATGACGGCTATGGGTGTAGCTCCAAGGAGTAGATACGTAACAACGTCTGGCGCCAGAGTTGGGGATGTGGTGCTCATGACCAAGACCGTGGCTATCGAGGGTACGGCAATAATAGCTACGGACTTTGAGCATAGGCTTGCCGAGCGAGGTGTTCCGAAAAGCGTAATCGAGTCTGCTAAGAGGTTCTACACCATGGTTAGCGTGGTGAGAGAAGCGCTTAGGTTAGCGGAGCTCGGAGTATCGTCGATGCACGACCCTACCGAAGGCGGTGTTATAGGGGGTTTAGTAGAGATAGCGAACGCTTCCAACGTAAAGATAGTTGTGTACGAGAACAGCATGCCTATAGCTGAGGAGACGCGAACCATATGCAAAGCTCTCGGTGTTGACCCGCTTAAGCTGATCAGCAGTGGCACGCTAATCGCAACGCTCTCGCCAAAGAAAGCCGAGAACGCTATCAGGATCCTGAAGAGTATGGGTATCAACGCCAGTATAGTTGGCAAGGTAGTTGAGGGTAAGGGAGTCGAAGTTCATAGAGTTAACGGTTCTGTAGAGCGTGTAGAGGAACATGTTGAGGATGAAATCTATAGACTGTGGAGTGAGATGAAGTGAGGTGTCGACAGTAGATAATGCGCTTTTTACTGTGGATAGTGCTATCAATTCTAGATAGGTAATGCTTGTAGATAGGTTTGGTAGACCGCTAAAGAATATTAGGATAAGCATAACGGCTCGATGTATCTACAGATGTATCTACTGCCATAACGAGGGTGTGGATAGACATGTACGCGATTTTCTCGAGCCTAGAGATCTCGAGGTAATAGCGAGAGTAGCTATCGATCTAGGCATCGATGAGTTTAAGCTTACGGGAGGTGAGCCCCTTCTAAGAGATGATATTGTTGAGGTTGTGTCGTCGATAGCCAGGGCAAAGCCTAGGGATCTCTCCATGACTACCAACGGTTTTAGACTTGATGAGCTTGCTCAGCGGTTAGCTGATGCAGGGCTTATGAGAGTGAACATCAGCCTCCCTAGTCTACGTAGAGATAGGTATCGCTATGTGACAGGGGTAGACATGCTTGATCGCGTTATTAAGGGTATCGAGAAGTCGATAGACGCTGGCTTGACGCCTATTACGATAAACGTTGTTTTGTTAAGGGGTGTGAATGAGGATGAGCTATGGAACTTCGTAGACTTTGCTAGGAGGTACGAAGCTAGGCTTAGGATTATAGAGCTTGAGCCTATAACGGTCCCTCGCCATGTTTTCAACGCTCTCCACATATCGATAAACGGCTTTGAGCAAGCTCTTAGGGAGAAGGCTAGCCGCGTATACAGACGTGAGTTACATTCAAGACCTGTATACCTTGTTGACGGTGTTGAGGTTGAGCTTGTGAAGTGGTTTGGAAACCCAAGGTTCTGTATGCACTGTACACGCGTAAGGCTTACACCCGACGCTATTCTAAAACCGTGTATACTGGCTAAGGAGGGTGTAGACCTCAAGCCCTATCTAAGACCCGAACCTCGTGAAGAGGGGATTAGGCAGGCATTTATAGAGCTCAATAGGTTACGCAGACCCTACACAGCCACTGCGTAGGCTAGTCCAACACCAAGCTCTTGGGAGCCGAGTGTAGCTCATAGGGTTGGGGTATCTATAGGGATCTCGGTACCTCGGAGATACAGTAAGTGAAGTTAATGTGTAGGCTGTTCGAGGGCTGCTATCCATGGAGGTTTACAGAGATCGCGTTGTGTATGTTGAAACCAATCGCTTGATCGCCTACCGAGGAGGGTCAATCGAGCTCAATACTCTTAAAGCGTATGTAGAGGGTCTTCGTGTTTGTAAGGATGGTTGTTGGGCTATCGTTTCTCAGCAGGGTGATGTTGATAGGTCTAGGATGGAGATGGATCTGAAGATGGTTGAGGCAGGTCTTGGTGATTGCGGCGGTATTGCTGAGGCAAGACTTTTCAGGGGTAGGGTTGAGCTTGGTCGTAGCGATATCGATGTGGAGACCCTTGTCAGGGAGGTTAGGGAGCTCTGTGGTGAAGCTAAAGCTCTAGGCGTATCTAAGTGTGAGATCGTTGTTAACGTGAAGAGCATTCTCAAGGCTATCGAGCGTGAGGATGGTGAGCGTGCTGAAGAGCTTAGGAACGTTGCTGAGATCGAAGTTGGTCTAGCAGGTGTAGCTCCAAGCGGTAGGCCAAGCTATGGTTCGAGCTTTCGAGCATCCATACTGTGGAACCCTCAAGACCTTACCAAGCTGGTGGACAACGCCATGCAGCAAGCGCTAGACGTTCTGAGGAAGAGCGGTGCTGCAAAGCCCCTCAGCATATACATGATCGGACGTACAACGGTCGTTCTCGATCCCATAGCTACGGCAGCTCTATTCCACGAGGTATCGCACATGCTCGACCCAACCTATGGTGGGGGAGTGAAGCGTATCGGTGTACAGATTGGGCCTCCAGAGCTAGAGGTCTACGATGATCCTAAAGCTGTTGAGTCTCCCGCGATAAGATTCTTTGACGATGAGTGTGTGGTTACGGGTAGGAGACACCTTATCGAGGATGGTAGGATAGTAGACCTTCACCACACAAGAAACACAGCGAAGATCTATGGCTCTGAACCTGGCTCTGCCTACGGACTCTTCTCATGTCCAGTACCATTCCATACGACACTTGTTGTGAAGACAGGTGATTGGCGTGAAAACGAGATTCTTGAGGATACTCAGCGCGGTATCTACGTTGAGGGTGCTTCGATGGCTGTACTCGAAGCTGGGTATATAAGGATCGTTCCTGAGGTAGCCTACGTAGTTGAGAGGGGCGAGCTTAAGGAGGCAATCAGGGTTAAGAACGTCAAGATACCGATAGCGAAGCTGAGAACCATAAACGCTATATCCAAGACACATAAGCTTCGAGTATCCTATGAAAAGAACTGGTTGGTAGCCGAGATCGCACCTATGATCAGAGTCGAGGGTTATGTAGAGTAAGTACTTACGTAAGGCGTTCACTACGTCTATACAGCTCTATACTCGGTACTAGCGTTTTTAAGCGTGTTAATACAGATAGATAGGGTGTAGCAAAGGTGTTGAAGGCACTTATACTGATAAACACTGATAGCGGTGCTGAATCAGAGGTCAGTGAAAAGCTCCTCGAGATACCAGCCGTTAAGGCTGTGCACATTGTCTACGGAGTTTACGACATCATAGTTGAGATGGAGGTTGAGGGATACGAAGAGCTTAGATCCACAGTATCCAAGATAAGGAGTATACCTAGGGTGAGGAGCACGACAACGCTTATAGTTACACGGTAGTGCTCTGATGAGAAACCGCGGGTCTGAGATGTGATGATATGGGGCTGCTAACTGAGGTTCTTCACACCAGGGTTTAGGCGTCACATTCTACTCAACTACTTCTCGATACCTATAGACGCGAATGCGCTTCGATACCGCTTACACATATATGCAGCCCATGAGTCGCGTGGTTAGGAATGACCATTTGTCAGAGTCGTTATGGCGATTCGTCGTGAGGATCATGGTTCTAGACTAATTAGCTGTCTAGTCAATTAGTATTCCTAGGTGCTGAAGGTGAATAGTAGGAGCGTAGTGAGATGGAGACGGTTTTGGTGTAGTGGTGTCTCGCCTATTATCTCGGCGTTGATGCTGTTTCTCATGGTGTTGGTAGCCACCGCTATAGCTATAAGCATAGTCTCAGTTCGAAGTGCCTATGTTAGGAGCCTTCTTGATGCGCTGAGCAGGGGTGTCGAAGCTTCGCTTGAGGAAGATCTTCAGATCGTGTATACAGCCACCGGTAGCTATGGCACTGTGATACTCGGAGTCATGAACACCGGTAGTAGGGATGTGAAGATTCTGACCATATACGTAAACGGATCGCCTATAGAGACAACAAACATCTACGCTAAGTGCCGTGATGAAGTGAGGAGGATGCCTATCACTATCAGGACTGGCGAGTTGTGCCTCATCGCCGTGGCTACGGAGATGCTCGGGGAGTGTTACGAGATGACCATAGTTACCGAGGGAGGTAGCTACATCTTTCGGGTGTACACACGGTGATGAGGGGTCAGGGAACGTTAGTTCTCGGCGCTATTCTCTTTATGGTACTACTCTTTGTCTTGCTGGGCATCTACGTCAAGCTCATGAACTCGGTCACTAGTATAGGCAATGCGTTGAGGGAGATGCAGCTACGCGAATCGCTTAGGTCTAGAGAGGATCTTGGTGTAGACGTTGAGAAAGCGGGTATGGTCTCTCTAAGAGGTGTCGGTACGTTGATGTATGTACGGCTCAAAATCACGAACCTTGGATCCATAACCACCAGGGTAGAGTATGCTGTATTAGCGTGTTACACAGGCTCTGGCAAGGTCAAAGCCATTGCTTCGGAGTCTATGTGTAGAATGGCTCTAGCTCCTGGAGAATCGAGGATGTGTAGCATTCTCTATAGCTTTGCTACGAGCTGCAAGTACGCGACCATAACCCTGGTTACAGCTCTTGGCAATAGCTACACCGTTAGAGTTGGGTGATTGGGGTGCTGAGGCGTAGGAAGCGTTTTGAGCATCCTCTTCTGAGAAGGCTCGGTATAGAGCTTAAGAGACTGCATAGAGGTCTAGCCCCTCAACACGTTATTGAAGGAGGGGCGCTGTTAAAGCGGTATAGTGTCGGTCTTGCTACGGTGTATGTATATGAGTATGAGGGCCGAGGTTACTACGTAGTTGAAGAACCAGAGCTTAGTGAAGTTGAGCAGGAGGCTTACTACCAAGCTCTTGAACTCCTATACTTCTCAGCTAAGTTCAGACCTGAGAGCGATCCTAGAGAAGCCATTGAGAGCGCTCTTCATGTACTGTCTAAGAGGTTCGGAAAGTCTATAAACATCGAGAACCTTCGCTACTACCTGTATAGGGATGCTCTTGGATACCGAGTGCTGGACGTAATCATGAGGGATCCTCTGATAGAGGATATATCTGTTGAGGGTGTTGATAGACCTGTACGCGTCTTTCATCGAGACTTCTCATACCTTGACTGGCTGGTCACGAACATTGTGTTTCGAGATGAGAGTGAGCTAGACTCTATAGCGGCTCTCCTAGCTCACAAGGCTAGGAGACACGTATCGACAGCCTTCCCAATAGTTGAGGGTACGTTACCAGAGAAGCATAGACTCGCTCTCACATATAGCTACGAGGTATCGCCCTTCGGTACTGGGTTCACGATTAGGAAGTTTAGAGAGGAGCCTCTAACGATAGCACACCTAATCAAGTTCGGTACCATCTCTCCACTAATGGCTTCCTACTGGTGGCTTCTCCTAGAGTTCAAGGGATCGGTATTCATAGTAGGCGCCATGGCTTCGGGTAAGACAACGCTACTAAACGCGCTACTATCTATGCTACCACCTAACTGGAAGATCGTAACCATAGAGGATGTGCCAGAGCTCAGACTTCCACACGTTGGGTGGAGACCTCTGGTTGCTAGGCATGTGTATAGAGTTGAGGGCTCTAGATCTATGGAGATAACGCTCTTCGACCTGGTTAAGCTAGCGCTTAGAGAGCGTGCTGACTTCATAGCTGTTGGCGAGATTCGTGGTGAAGAGGCATACGTGTTTATGCAGGCTCTGGCTACCGGTCATGGAGGCGCTTGCACGTTTCATGGAGATAGCGTTGAGAGTATGGTTATGAGACTCACAACGCCTCCCATAAACGTACCGATTGGCTTCCTACCACTGATCTCTAGCGTAGCGATAACGCGCTACATAAAGATACCGAATAGAAAGCCTGTGAGAAGGGTTGTAGCAGTTCACGAGATTATAGATGCTCGAGAGCCAAGAGAGGTTGAGTACTTAACAGTCTTTCGCTGGGATATCGAGGAGGATAAGCACTATCCACAAGACGCTGAAGAGCTGGTCAAGTCCAGCTACAAGCTAAGGAAGCTTAGTGAGATCGTAGGGTGGGATAGCACTACGCTTGTTAGAGAACTTGAGGAGCGTGCAGCTCTACTCTCAAGACTTGTAGCCGAGAACAAGATCTCCTACAGCGATGTGTCTCGCGAGATCCTACTCTTCTATCGTAGAAAGTATGGGAAGCTGTAATGGTTCGAAGTAAAGCGTTTAGAGAGTATGTAAAGCTTTTGCTCTCCCTAGGAATCCTCATACCCCTAACCCTCGTTGAGCTCTATGCAATACAGGTACTTAGAGACCCTCTACAGATAGCCCTTAGCTTAACCGCCTACCTCACACTCGTTCCAACACTAACGATTGTGTCAGCTCTATGGAGCGAGATAAGGATGTCGGTAGCTGACATACTCACTAAGCCGCGTAGAGAGAGGATCACGGTGTTTAGCTATGTAACTCGCTCAGTAACGCTGTATCGAGTTAGTAGGGGAGGTCCTCTAAGACGCCTAGTAGAGCTCTTAGCTATGGGCCTCGCTAACCGTGTAGAGAAGGCTAATATCGCTCTCGATCCCTATAACGTAGCTGCTCTCTGCTTTCTGATCTCGCTTAGCCTAGGCATAGCCTCAGCGCTGCTCTCCACCTATCTACTCGGTCTAGAGGTCGTACTCGCTATAGCGATAGGCTTGATGCTCTCCGCTACAACGCTGCTCACCCCTGTCCTGATCTTAGACCTCGCAGTCTCGAGACGTAGAGGTGGCATCAGATTGGAGCTCCCATTCTTCATACTCTACGCATCTCTTGTAGAGAAAGCGGGTAGGAACCTGGTCATAGCGTTTGAGAGAGTCGCTAAGCAGACTAAGCTCTTCAAATCCATGTCTCGAGAAGCGTTAGCGCTAATCAAGATACTGACATTCTTTGAAGCTGGACCCCTCACCGCATTAAAGACGTACGCATCTAGTGTTCCAAACAAGGAGTTGAGATCCATAATAGAGGACTACGTTAGCATAGCTCAGACAGGTGGTGACACAGCTAGATTCCTAGAGTCAGAGACTGAGCGCTTAATTCAACTGCATAGCGCTGAATGGAATTCGTACGTCGAGAAGATAGGTCTGTTCGGGGACATCGTTGTATCCCTCTTCGTATTGCTACCAGCGCTCATAGTCCTAGGAGCTATAGCGTTTAGTCAGGGAGCAAGCCTATTCATTCTCGAGCTATTCACCTACTTCATAGTGCCCATAACGGCTATCGCCATATACATAGTCGTAGACGCTATGCAGCCTAGACACCCATCGATACCCCTGCTCACGACCCTAGACAAGGTGTTCATATCCACATCGACAGTTTTAGGAATGGTTATAGTGTTCATCGTCTCAACATCTCTAAACCTCGATACCGCATTAGCGATCAGCTTAGCGATGCTCATACCCACGCTGGCAACGGCATCGATATACATGGTGCGTAGCATCGAGGTTTCGAAGATCGAACGCGATCTCCCTAGATTTCTTCGAGATGTAGCTGAAGCCCTTAGAATCGGGTATAGCTTTATGCAGGCCATACCCAAGATCGCTACCGGTAAACACTACAATAGATTCCTGGATCGCTATATCGCTGCTCTCTCCGTCCTACTACAGATGAACATACCGCTTAGAGAGGTTCAGCAAAGTGTAGAGACAAGGTCTTGGCTATTCAACTACTCACTGTTTATACTATGTGAGTTAGAGTCGCTAGGAGCTTTATCACCTAAAGAGGTTGAGGCGCTAGCGAAGTTTATTGAGTGTGTTGAGAGTTCGAGAAGAAAGGCTCGAAGTTCTCTCACGTTCTACTCAATACTTTTCGTGATAGCGCCGATACTAGTGTTGATCTTAGCCACCTTAGCTCAGTCCATACTGACAGCCCTAGGTACAGGGGTTGCAGCACCATTCATACAGATATCCTTGGTAAAGCACCTCATAGACGTGGTCAAGATCTTAGCGGCTATACTAGCTCTATCCCTAGGTATAGTGGGGGGTAAGGTAAGGGATGGTACTGGCATGAACACTCTCTACGCGGTCATAGCCCTCACGATAATAACCGTAGCACTCGCTTTATGGAGCCAGGTCACGGAGTTCATATCAGTAATTATCACAAAGTAGGAGATTCCCTCGCTATAGCAACACAGTGTACTCAGTGTATGTGTGTCGTGTACACATGTGTGGCGAGTTGAGTTCTCAACACTCAGTAATGCTGGGGCCTAACCTCCGTTGTGGCTTACAGTAGCGTTACTACCGCTCTGTTTAATACTTAACCACTCAAGCTGCGTAGGGGTTCTACGCATGAGGCCTGCTGCGTGGGCTGGTATAGCAATAGCCTTACTAATTGTAGGTGTTGTAGTTGGCTACTTTGCTGGTACAGCTGGAGCTGGCGTAAGGACTGTTACGGTTCCGATAACCGTTACGCAAACGCTAGCCCCAGCTACGGTAACGGTAACCAAGACCGTGACTGTAGGCGCGGTGACAAAGCCTGAATACACATTCTACTACATATCGCATGGAGGTCCCGCCGATCCATGGTGGGCGCCGGTAATCAAGGGTGCTGAGCTTGCTGGTAAGCTCCTCGGCGTCAAGGTTGTGTATCTAGGCCCAGAGAAGTTCTCTATCAAATGGCTTGTCGATGCGCTTGAGAGTGTAGCTGCTAAGAAACCTGACGGAATAATCATCACGATCACCGATTACAAAGCTCTAGACAAACCGCTTAGGAGAGTCATAGCTCAGGGTATTCCGGTTATAGCTGTCAACGTCTACGATCCGAGACCCAAAGGTGAGAGGATACCATACATGGCCTACGTAGGTCAGAACGAGTATGATGCTGGGTATAAGCTAGCCGAGTTCACCATACAGTGGTTCCAGAAGAAGTTTGGTAGGTGTCCTAAGCTAGCCGTAATCGGCATTCACGAGGTTGGTCACATAGGTCTAGAGTTGAGAGCTAAGGGTATACAGGACGCATTTAGAAAGTATTGTCCAGAGACACCAGTTCCAGAGAAGCTCGACATAACCACCGATATCACGAAAGCTTATGAGATTCTAAGGTCGTACCTTAAGAAGCATCCCGAGGTAGAGGTGATATTTACTCTAGGACCTCTAGGAGCACACCCAGCTATGAAGCTCATAAGGGATCTGAAGCTTAAGGGCAAGGTATGGGTATCCACCGTCGACGTTGATGAGAAGATCCTCAACGGTATAAAGGAGGATATAGTGATAGCCTGTGTAAGTCAGCAACCGTTTGCACAAGGCTTCCTACCGGTAGTGTTCATGTATCTCTACGTAAAGTACGGAATTACACCACCAGAACACGTACCTACAGGCCCAACGATAATCAGTAAGGAGAACCTCGGTCTAGTCCTCAAACAGATCGAGACGACGGGTGGTGCCTAACCTCAACCTCTTTTTATGCTTTCCCATCTCCGTAACGTGACTATGTGGCTGATCTCATGCTTGAATCCAGTAGGAGGCTCCTCATTGCTCGGTATTTCCAGCGCTATAGAGAGCTTGGAGCTCTCATTGCGTTTATGGCCGCTATACTGATATTCGGCTACACATCGAAGGGCCTGATATACAGTCCGGAAGCTATTGGGAGCATCGTATCGCTGGCTGTAGAGCTAGGCCTTATCGTCATAGGCGAGTCGTTTCTGATGATAGCTGGGGAGTTCGATCTCTCAGTAGGCTCTGTCTTCGCAGCAAGTGCGATGTTTATGGCGTGGCTACTCAATCAGGGGTGGAGTTTTGGAGCTGCGTTAGCTGCTTCACTAGCTCTGGCAGCATGTGTAGGGCTTGTCAACGGGATCATAACGATCAAGGGTGAGATACCCTCGTTTATAGCTACACTAGGCATGATGTGGTTCATAAGGGGCGTGCTTCTGTGGAAGACAGGTGGCTTTCCAATACATGTACTCAGAGACTATCCCGAGTTCGATGCGTTAGCTGCATTCATTCCCGGTACAACGTTTCGCTATAGCGCTCTGCTCTTCATAGCGATGTTAGCGTTGTTCCACTTCCTACTATCCTCGACAAGGTATGGAAACTGGGTACAGGCGGTTGGTGGTGCACCCACAACAGCTCGAGCACTGGGGATACCGGTGGCCAGGGTCAAGCTGATAAACTTTGTGCTCTGCAGTATTATGGCTGCACTGGCAGGTGTTGTCGCCTTAGCTCGTTTCTACACCGTCGAGCCTACGGCTGGTATAGGTCTAGAGCTAAAAGCTATAGCGGCATCGGTTATCGGAGGAACGTCGCTGTTTG
>DQTV01000088.1 GCA_015662595.1 Ignisphaera aggregans | reverse complement strand
TTGCGGTGCCGGGGTGCCCGAGCGGTCTAAGGGGCCGGCCTGGAGAGCCGGTGGGGCAACGCCCCGCGCGGGTTCAAATCCCGCCCCCGGCGCCAGCACTTTCCTCAATAGAGCTGGCGTATATGACCATACCTCTTGAACAACCCTCAGTGTAGAGCGGCTAAGCAAGTAGATTGCATGTTCAATATTGCTATTGAAGTTAGCTACCTAGTGAAGCGGATATCACGGATCTATCGTCAGCGCTACTCACCCGCAAATCTCTGCGTTAATCTGAGCCAGCTCTGTAATGTCTGTGTAATGTCTGTAGAAGTTGAGCTTGGTCAAGACGGTATGGTGATGTGTAAAAATTTGTAGTTGTCGCGGATCAATATTACTGAACAACGTTAGTGTGTGATTTGAGGACGAGCTCATTACTCAACGACTTTAATCGCTCCCGTAGGACAGGTAGATTCGCATACCCTACAGCCTATGCAGCTATCAGGATTTACAACTACAGCTTTACCATCTCTGATTTCGAGTACACTTTGTGGACATGAAGATGCGCAACTCCCACAACCAGTACATTTCCCTGCATCTACTACTGGCTTGGGCATGGAGCTCACCGGCTCACTCCTCTCAGAGCTAGTTAAAAACTTTTTTCAATGAATCGCAGTATAATGAACATGCATTGTGACGACCCACACGTTCTTGTTGTGGACTTGAGAATGCTATCCTCAATACGTAGCATATGTGTTTGAACCAGCTTCACGATTTGATATAGGTATGCAAACCGATACCTAGTGAAGGAGCTAAGTCATGGGGAAAGAGGTCATAGTATTGGAGCAGATTGTTAAGGTGTACAGCTTCGGCAAAGCTAAGACCTATGGTCTTAGAGGTGTAGACCTAACGGTCTATCGTGGGGAGTTCATCGCTATCATGGGCCCTTCAGGCTCTGGTAAGACAACCCTGCTAAACATAATTGGGCTTCTCGATAGACCCACACAGGGAAGGGTATTCATAAACGGAGTTGACGTTCTGAAACTACGTGAGAAGGAGCTAGCCTACCTGCGGAATAGAGTGATAGGCTTTGTATTTCAGCAGTTCAACTTGATAAATAGATTAACTGTATACGAAAACATAGAGCTACCCCTCATACCTCGGGGTATTCCTCGTAGTAAGCGAAGAAAGCTTGTACTTGAAGCATTACTTAAGGTTGGAGGAGATCCAGCCTGGCTACCTAAACGACCTAACCAACTCTCTGGAGGGCAACAACAGCGAGTTGCTATTGCTCGTGCAATAGTTGGTAATCCACTCATCATATTAGCTGACGAGCCTACAGGGAATCTCGATAGAGCTTCAGCTAAGATTGTTATGAAGACATTTCTTGAGCTTAATAGATTGGGTCAGACAATAGTCATGGTTACGCACGATCCGGAGATCGCTAACTGTAGTCACAAAATATATATCCTCCGTGACGGCCGTATAGTCGGTGTCGAGAAGCCTCAGTGGGAGAAATGCATTGTGAATGTGGCTGCCTAGCCACGTAGCGATAAAATGTTTTGGAGTGTGTA
The DNA here is from genome assembly GCA_015662595.1 of Ignisphaera aggregans. GTDB lineage: Archaea > Thermoproteota > Thermoprotei_A > Sulfolobales > Ignisphaeraceae > SZUA-1435. The sequence goes on along the minus strand of DQTV01000088.1, from coordinate 19,966 downwards.
TGGTTTCTGAGACGCCCGATCAGCATAGGTGTTAACATGCGCATACACGCAGCCATACTCATACTGTTTATCACGTTAACTACCGTGTCTCCTCTATCCGAGATCTTCGTTCCCACAATCCTTACGAGCAGCTCACAGTTTATCCTTCAAAGCTATGTCTATAAATCGCTAGCCGGCTATAGCGAAGTCTATCCGGGGAGTAAGCGCGTTTACTTAGCTGTAGTGTTTTACTATAGTGGAGCTTCAGAAATTGTTGGAGTAACAGCTTGTCTCACTGACTTACCTAGAGGCATTTCTCCAAGCACAGGATACACAGCTTGTTCAGTAGCGTATAAACCTGGTGGAGGAAGCTATAATGTTGTTCGACCAGGGGATGTGGTAGAGTTCAGGTATCGAATCGATATATCTCAAGATGTTAGCCCTGGGAGATACGATATCGTACTTAACATTACATATCGCGATGTGTCTACGAACCAGCTGCGCTATGAGCTACACAGCATCGAAATTAATGTATCGAGCTATCCTCCCCTAAAGCTATCGATTCTTGAAGTGTACTGGGATCCCGATGCTTACCCAGGTAGTAAAGGTGTCCACCTTAATGTAGTGGTGAGGAATGACGGTAAGAGCGTTGTAGTGAGTGGTGTTGGCGTACTTAAGTTCCTAAACGATGTTTTCTATCCAAAGGAATACAGGATAGACATACCCAGGATTGATATAGGGGATATGGTAGTACTAACGTTTCGAAATATAGATGTTTCAGTTAGTGCAGCTCCGCATAGAGAGTATGTGGCGGTGTTGAAGATCAACGCCACTGCCGAAACGCGTGATGGCGTAAGGTACAGTACTTCCTATGAGGTACCGCTATATATCTCAATATCTGAAGCGCCTAGTCCCTACATCACAGTTCTAGACTTTGGTGTAACAGCTCCGCACGTAGCAAACGATACCGTTAAGACCTCGATTTACATCGTGTTTAGAAACCTTGATAACACTGTAGAGCTTTACAGCGTAACCGCATACATAGAGATTGTTCGCGGTGCTAGCTTCATCAATAACTCGCTTGAGTGCATACGTATACTCCAGGGACCATATAGGTATGGAGATACCTTTACACTGATTTCATGTCCTCTAATAGTCAGGGGTTCCGATAGTGTAGATATGAGGATTAGGTTGACGGTCTTTGGCTCGAGGAATGGAGCTGAATTCTGGTCTACACGTATTCTAAGCTTGAGGATACCGATTGAAATACCGAGATTTCAACTCTATGTTGTTGCTAGTTGGTGGAGTAGTAATGTCGCATATCCAGGGTCGAGAAACATCGATCTTGTTGTAGCAGTTGAGAATCACGATGTTGCATTGGTACGCGATGTAATTGCGGAACTAAGATTACCACGGTGTTTCTATCCACACACCATAACAGCTATTGTAAGTCGTATTGATGTGGGTACCCGTGCTAGTATTACATTCCATGGCATCTCTATCGATCCTAGCTGTAGAGCCGGTATCTACATTGCAAATCTTACGCTAAGCGGTATAGCGGCTTATGATGACGGATCTTATCATACGATTGTGCTCAACTATAGCATACCGTTAATTATTGCTTCCAAAGCTAAGGATATAATAGAAGTGCTGTACTATGGTTGGCGTAGTGATAGAGCGTACACATCGGGATTCGGCTTTGAACCCTACGTTGTGCTATACGTTGCAAAACCATACACTATCAATAGCCTAGTTCTCGAAGCTTACTTACCGCCACAGCTCATGTTTACGGATGTACGTAGACACAACGTTATAGCTATTCAGCAATCGTTGACATACGGTCAAAGTATCGACGTAAGTTTAGGAAGAGTGGTAGTAACGACGCATATACCTGGTACTTATCCTGTGGTTCTTAGAATAAGAGCTCTCGCCTCTTACAATGGTGTTGAGCAGGTATATGTGCAGAATACAACGATCGTGTTTCGCATTCTTAAACCGGTACTCAACATTTCAATAATTGACACGGGTCTTCTTGGAGGAGCAACACAGAGAACCTATGGTTCAACAGCATACATAGTTATGCAGATCAAGCAGATAGACCGCGTTCAAAGCCTTGTTGTTAAGCTAGAACTTAGTAGCGGAGCTAGGTATATTGAGGGAAGGAATACAGCCATCTGGTATACCACCTCAGCTCTTGAGTATGGAAGCATAGTAACAGCGAGGTTTCAGGGTATTGAGATAGTCTCGACAGCTCGTGAAATCTCTGGTAGGCTGTGCATAAGCGCGGTTATGACTATGGATGAGGGAGCTAAGTATACAGCTACGAAATGCTTCAATGTCAGGTTTAAGCTTATGAAGAATGTTACATATTTACTGCTAGCACGAGTAGAAACACTTTACAACGGTCGCTTTGCACCGTTGTTACCCACAGCACGAGGGGTAGCTCTCCGAGTTCACATAATCAATCTCGGTGTAGACAGAATCAACTCTTTGAATATACGAGCGCTGCTGCCTAAAGGCTTCATCTTAAGAGGGTACCGAGGAACATGTCATAATGGCGTAGCGCCAGGAGCAACATGCTATGTGGATATAGTCATCGATGTCGAGAAGGTCAAGCCGGGAGAGTACACGATGCTATTAGAGGCTAACTACTCCATGAACCGGGAGGGCGCTATCGTTTGGACCGAGCAAAGGCTGACCATACCCATCACCGTATCCACACCATCTAGATATGTACCCAACGTGGTGCCTATAGCATGGTTCTGGGGTACGGCAACTCCAATAACAGTATATGAACATTCTCGTGAGGTTCCGCTAACGATTGTGTTGATGAACAGGGGACGCTATGCAGTATCAGGAGTTGTTGTTAAGGTATTGCCGATCAACACATCGGTTGGTACGATCGTAGATAGCCAGCTTTGTAGTTCTAGGCTAGAACCCGGAATGAGCTGTCAGGCTACGCTATATCTAGACTTGGCTAAAACAGGCCCTGGAACTATTTGGGTTAATGTATCGGTAAACTACGTATTTACAGATTTCGGTACGTACATAGAGATCTCGCGGCTCTATACTCTAAAGCTTAGAGTTGTAAGATATGCTGGTGGAAAGGGTCTTGAGGTCGTAGATGTCTACTGGCATAATCACTGGCCCGTGTATCCAGGTACTGAAAACGCTACTCTTCACATTGTGCTAGCTAATAGGTGGCCATACAGAATTGGGGGTCTAAAGCTAATCCTGTACTTACCTTTGGGCTTCTTCCACAACGGAAAGCAGTATGCCTCTACGTATGTGTCCGGACCAATAGATAGTCTCGCTACGGTTTCTGTCAGCTTTACGATAACTATTGGAAGGGATGTTAAGCCCGGAGTATACAATGGAACATTGGTAGTTAATTACGTTGTTGACAGTGGTGATGGTGGTCTAAACGTTACCGAGGTACACACAGTCTTATTAAAGGTTCATAGTTTGAAGGAGGCGATAGAGGTACTAACACCTGAATGGCTTTACGGAGCACCAGAACCAGGTACCTATGGCTCTATCCTGGTTCTGCATATACGCAATAACCTGATCCCAGTTATGAAAGGGCCTGTTCTTAGGATTAAGCTTCCGAAAGGAGTGACGTGCTCTTTGAACAACAAATCAATAGCTATTCTTAAAGCAATGCCTGCTCGGTGGCTCTATTCAGTTCAATCAAGTGATATGCAACTATCCAAACAGCAGATTATTCGTGCTCTTCTCACATATGAGGTCAGCGAAGATATGCGCAGTACACGGTATACACTTGGGGATGTTGTATCTTTCGCAATTCCATTAAATATTGGGTCGAACGTAACGGTATTCACATTGAATGCTACACTCGACTTCATTGATCAGTGGAATAATGTTAGAAGGCTAAACTTTACGGTCAATGTAGAAGTTCTAGGCTCAGCTAGGATCATAGACGTGTATACAGATCCCGTTATCAAGATATACAATGGTAAAGCGACCTTTACCGTACATGTAGTGAATAGAGGTAGCGCACCGATATACAATGTATATCTAATACTTATCCCTCATACACCTCTTCTCATTCCACTCCAGGGTGTTAGATATGTTCCTGAACTCAGTCCGGGAAAGGCAAGGAGTGTAACATTCACACTGATTTACAACCCTATTTCAGCTACAACCATCACTACACAACCACTTCAGGGAATGTCGTTTGTGGCAACATTAAACGTGGTATATCGTGATGTAACAGGCTTTCAAAAACAGTTCAATGTGAGTTTAGCGGCCATTGTAGAGCCATTTGTTCAAATTGTGTTGAGTAGCGATACGCGAGCTAGGTACAGTACAAACTTGCTTACAGTGAGTGGTACAGTAATAAACTACGGTATATCTCGTGCTCGTAGTGTAGTGATAACTGTTTACTATGGCAACTGTAGCAGTTCAGCATTTGTAGGGGACTTAGACCCGGCTTCACAAATTGCCTTTAGAGTTGATGTGGAGTGTCCAGAGTTTCATAGCAAGGCCGTTGTCATGATAATGTATAGGGATGAATATAATAGAGTGTACGCGACAAACTTTACACTTCCGGTGTTACGGATCATCACCTCAACACCAAGCACTCTTCGCATGCGTGTAGTTCCCTGGCACTCGTATATGCCTGTCATTGCAGCTATCATATGTTTTCTCATAGTGGTGGGCTATGCTATCGTGAGGTTGCTTAAAAAGTATGGTGAGCGTCTTGAATCTTCAGCTGAGACGTCCAGGGAATCTGAAGGTGTAACGATATGAACCTAGAACTTTTCATAGACATCGTTAGGCTTGCGCTGAAGAGCTTGACAGAGCGTAAACTACGCGCACTTCTCACTATCATCGGTATAGCCATAGGTCCGCTAGCCCTTGTTATGATGTCTAGTGTTGTTGAGGGATATTCAAGGCATATCATAAGTCAGATTGAGGCTTTGGGTCAAAACCTAATTCTTGTTAGGCCTCGGGAACATTTTGAATTGAGATATGAAGATCTGCAAACCATTAGGAGCATACAAGGTGTTGAAGCGGCGTACCCCCTTTACATAACAACTGCTATCGTTAGGGTAGGTACTGAAACTAAGAAAGTCACGGTTTACGCTACTAACATTGATGCGATATTCAGTGCCATAGGTGGTCTCGAACTTATTGATGGTACCGTACCCCTCTCTACAGAGGTTACGAAGTGTGTCGTTGGCTATGATATAGCGTTTAAGGATGGTCTCCAAGTGCATAGGGTAGGGGATGTGATAACGCTAACCCTCTACATTGTTGAAGAGGGTGGAAGAATTAAGGAGCGACGCATAAGTGTATTGATAGAGGGGATCCTCGGTAAGTTTGGTGGGGCTTTCCTTCTAAGTCCAGATGATAGCATCTTTCTACCTACTGCAGCGGGTAGAAGACTGCTTGGAATGAATAGGTGGTCAGGAATATTGGTATTGGCTAAAAGTAGTAGTGTCGTTGATAGTGTAGTTAAGCGCATACGTAGTAGATATGGTGACGTCGTTGACATCATATCGTTTCAGGGAATAGCGCGCATGATAAGCTCCGTGACTGGGGCTATGAAGTTTATCACCTTCTCAACAAGTCTTTCAGCGTTTGCCGTTGCCGTAGCTGGTGTAGCAGCCACCATGATCACTTCGATTATAGAGAGAACGAGAGAGATAGGGGTTCTAAAGGCAATGGGGTTTACGGATCTCCAAATTCTCTTTCTTATCTTGGCTGAGAGCTTGATAATGAGTTTGATAGGCGGCGCAATAGGGATTGCTCTTGGCATAGTCGGAGCGTACCTTCTCGCTTCAAAAGGCTTTGTGATACACGGGATTTCGTCTCCCATAGTCATACGGGCTGAACCCGCGATAACCTTCAAACTAATACTGCAGACGATAGCAATAACACTGCTGGTTGGAGTATTAGGAGGTGTGTTTCCAGCTCGTAAAGCCGCTAAAATTCCGCCTGCAGCAGCGCTACGCTATGAATAGCCGTATCACCGCTCCAGGGTCAGAACGATGTATAGAGGTCTTAACATTAGCGTATAGTGATAGTTCATAGACACGGGTTTGAGGATTACATCACAACTAGTCATCGGTGTGCAAAAACATGTTAACGCTATTACTTCTGTTCATCACCTCATTAGCTGTAGGCTTCGTATCGTCTATTGTGGGCATAGGTGGTGGTAGTATACTTGCACCTCTCTTAACGCTAGTTTTCGGATACGACGTTAAGGTATCCATCGCTACAACTCTGCTATGTACTGTCGTAACATCGTCATCGGCCTCCAGTGTGTATCTAGAGAAGGGACTTGTCAACATGAAGACAGCTCTGCTCTTAGAGCCAACTACAGCTCTTGGTGCTATCACGGGTGCTTTCATCACAATAGCAATACCCTCAGAGGTTGTCAAGGTGGTACTGGCTGTAGTGCTCCTACATCTTGCCATAGTCATGATGTATAGGGCTGTCAACGCTAGGAGTATAGGCGAAGGGAAAGGGTATGAATTGAGCTTAGCGCCGTCCATATCATTGAAACGGAGGATCTTAGCCGTCATGATATCCTTTATCGCCGGCATGCTATCGGGAATGCTTGGTATTGGTGGAGGAGTCATCAAAGTCCCTCTACTTGTTCTAGTCCTTGGTTTACCACTAAAGTCAGCGGTCGCAACCAGCTCATTTATGATAGGGCTTACTGCAGCAGCTGGAAGCATGGTATACCTCCTAAAAGGGCTTATAGAACCGTCCCTAGTGATTGTTATGTCAAGCGGCATTATGCCAGGAGCAGTATTGGGAGCTAGAACTGCACGAAGACTTAAACCCCGGCTGCTCTCACTACTATTATCATCAATATTGTTTTATGCTGCGCTCAGATTGTTATGGTCATTAGCTAGGTAGGGTGATAAGGTATGGGATATAGATCAGCTTCGTTGATTTTGAGATGTGGGACCATACTAGGGCTGATCACAATCACTACCGGCCTGGTATTAGGCCATAAACCTGTTTCAGAGATGTTAGTACTTCTCGGATTGGTGAGCATCATAATAACTCCCCTGATCTCACTTATGCTCATTGGCGTGCTATCAATACTGAAGAGAGATTTTCATACTTTCATTCTATCGCAGATAACCATAGGAACAATACTACTGTCCATACTGCTGTCAGCGATGTAGCATTATTTTCGGCGATGGTGTTAAGGCAGACACGTCCAGTACATAGTGCATGGCTATGTACGTGTTTTACCCCATCTGATCTTCTCAATCAGCAATGTTCCCTTATCGGTCAGCGAAAGGCATTTGTTTTGCTCTCGAACAATGTGGCATTGTACTAAGGTCTTAAGTACTCTATGAAGAGACTCTCTGGGCATGAGCACCCGAGCGTCTAATTCATCGATAGTGATGCACGAAGTCTTAGCGAATATGGCTAAATCATGCAATGTTATCAAGACTGCTACGTAAGCTGCGTACTCTGGCAATACGGTTTCCAGACTTCGCTCGAGATCCTTACATTCCATGTCTGTCTTCAATTTTATGTAACCTGAGACCCGGCGTAGCTATAATATATAAGTTAGCTATTAAAAGATCATCCAAGGGATGACGTAAGAATCCGGAACTGAGACATGATGAGGGACGGCGTCGTGGACCCCTATTCCCTTACTCGTTTTGCGATTCAAACATCAGTACTACTAACACGTTTTGGTGAAGTAATTGCAGGGTCGAAGAGTGAGATTGCGCTTGTTGAGGAGATACGACGAGTTGTTGAGGATATCGTAGGTAGTAATGCTGTGATTGAGAGTGTGCCGGTAAGGAGTTGGTATGAGGAGTACTGCTTTGTTGAGTGTGGACATATAAGGATTCGGTGTGCGCTTCAACCCCCTTTGAAAGGTGGTGATGTTGAGGCTCAGGCTACGGTTATTAGATCTGAGGATGTTTTGTCAAAACGTTTGGAAGACGTATCCAATAAAATCGCTATCGTGACAATGCCGAGGGATGTCGATGATATTGGGCTTATCTCACGCAAACTCATATCGATGGGTGTTCAGGGGATAATATTCGTAGATAGGGTGGACGGATTACGCAGAATTGTTGTGGTAAATGAGCATGTACCTCTCTATGGCCAGACTTCAGCACCGCAAATTCCAATAGTTGTGGTTTCAAGGAGTGTTTTTCCCGTGCTTCGCAATGCTGAGAGGATACGTATTTCAGCACGTGGTGTTGATAGAGAGGGTATAGGCTATAACGTTCTTGTTTACGGTGGTGGCAAAGAAAAGAACGTACTCTACATCTCGGCACATCATGATCATTGGTTTCATGGGTATACAGACAATATTGTTGGCGTGGGTATTGCTATAGCGTTGCTGTCGGTACTACTTAAAAGGGTTAAGAGTTTAGATGTGGTGTTCGCGTCTTTCACAGCTGAAGAGGGGTTTCCACAACAGCTTTCTCCATTCTACTGGTCAGTCGGCTCTAGATATCATGTACGTACCAATGCAGAGAGGATCCTGGATAACGTTGTGGCGGTGCTAAACTTTGACGCTATTTACAGGCCTCCCATAAAATTAGCTTGTGGAGGGCTTGAAGCTCTTGCTATAGGATATATGGTTTCAAACGACAGAGTTGAGCTGGACAAGATAATCTTCGATTCGTTTTCATTCAGCTCACTCGGAGTTCCAACAATTACTTTTCACTCATTCGAAGAGATACTAGATAGCGGAATATACCATAGTACGCTCGATACACACAATCTGCATGTGTTAGAGGGTATAGCTGAGACCATATCTATGGCATTACGCGTTATAAAGATACTCTCCGAAAGACAAGAGCTTTTACATAAGGACGTATGTGAGGTAGCTTCGAGGCTTCTAGCTCTTAGACAGATAGAGGCTCCCATTCCATTAGAAGTCATAAAATCTATTACAAGAGCTCTGATGATAATTGAAAGAGATTCTCTACTTAAAACATGTGGTGTTAGACGTGTAATCAATAGACTTCTATTCTCTCACTATATTACCAAGCAATTTTATGAAGAGCTGAATGTGAGAGAGCAGAGCGGATTTATGCCATGGAATGTAGGTATTACAGAGGTTCCCTTAGGTAGAGAATACGGATCTGAGGATGAGGTTTTGGAGAAGTTGTATAGCGTTGCAGTGTCACTAGATATTGTTACGGACGCGTATATGCTCTTCTCCCTCCAGTAGCGTTTTAAGGTCGAAAATTCTAATTTCTTTAGGTAAGAGCTTGCAGAGGAATGCATTGGTATGCATACTGTAAGCAGTGATGTATTACAAATACCGAGTAGGATGTTAGCAGAGCTCTCAAAACCCTTCATAGGTAGGGAGGAGGAGGCTAAGGTTATAGTGCTAGCCTTGTTAACCAAAGAGCACGCAGTACTCATTGGTGAGCCAGGCACCGCTAAAAGTGCTCTAATTAGAAGGGCTGCCCAAATTCTCAACATGAAGTACTTTATGTATTTGCTGACCAGATACACAGAACCAGCGGAACTTTTTGGGCCTCTGGACATAAACGCGCTTAAGGAAGGTAAGTACGTTAGGATAACAACGAATAAGCTCCCAGAAGCTGAGATAGTATTTCTTGACGAGATATTCAAAGCAAATTCAGCGATCCTCAATACCTTGCTAACCGTTATGAATGAGCGACTGTTTTATGATGGCTATACCGAAATCCCTGTCAAGCTATGGAGTCTATTTGGAGCTAGCAACGAGGTTCCTGAAGATCCAGAGCTTGAAGCGCTATATGATAGGTTCCTCCTAAGACATCACGTAAGGCCTGTTTCTGATGATCAGTGGCGAGACCTCTTACGTGCAGCGTGGAACATTGAGAAGAATGGCTATCCAAAGCCTGAAACTGTTGTGGATAGACATGTCCTAGAAACTTTGCATAGACTGATATTTGAGGTTGATCTTAGCCCTATCGAAAGCAAGTTGTTAAAGCTATTCTCAGTCCTAGAGTCAAAGAACATTCATCTAACGGATAGGAGAAAGGGTAAGGTACTTAAGGTGATAGCTGCGCATGCATTATTGAATGGCAGGCTCACAGCTTCCGAGGAGGATCTATTAGTATTGAAATTTGTTGCACCACACGATATAGACGACTTTGAGAAAGTCCATATAATACTGTCAGAGGAACTTAGAACGGCATATAGATATCTAAAAGAGCTTGAGGAAATATATGCGAGTATCAAGGAAGTTGATAGCTACGTATCTTCGTTCCCAAGCGTGAATTCACGCTTCATAGAATATCGACTCCTTGAAATATATCGCGATCTCGAATCAACAAAAGAGCGTGTGTTGGCGATGATTCATGAGACAAATGATGAGAAAGTTCATAGAAAAGTACATGAAACAGTGCTATACATAGATAGCGTCATAGACAAAATAAAGAAAAAGATCGAGGGGCGTTAATGCCGGGTGTTCTGAAGAATATAGACTACACTGACCCTTTTACTAGGTACAAAGGTCAGAAGATAATAGACGTTGTAAAGAAGCTTGGATTTAAATTCGAAGTACCCCTTGATCTAGCTATAGATATTCACTACGCCCTTTACTTACCGTTTCCTGAGCTAGTTAACCTGGACCAGATACCCTATGGCTCAGAAAAGCATTACTTTCTAATTAAGTCGCTGCTTTCACTCGATGAAACCAAGAGATTAAGGTATTACACCGTTGCTGATAGCTTTGCTTCAGTGACTATAGGCGCTATGGTTCTGATGTACCTCTTTGAGGAGCTTAATAGAGAAAATATCGATATTGAGAACAAAATGCGAGGATCTGAAGGCTCGAGTATGAAGAGCGCTGCTAGATCAAATGACAGCACGGAAAGGAGTTTAAGTGATAAGGATGTGCAATCATTGAAAGAGAGTGTACAACGCGCTGTTGCAAAGGCGCTTGAAAACGTTGAAACGGTTAAGGAGATTGAGCATCTTGTCTATGGTTATAGGGCCGGTATTGGGCATACGCTCAGTCTAGATGACGATGCGGCACTAGTTCTGCGACTCGTGAGGAATACGGATATCAAGCTCTTACTGGAGCGCTTAGCGAGAATGCCAAGTATTTCATCACTTATAAAGAGAAAGAAGGTGAGGTTTTCTCGTGGTGAAATTGAGGGCTATATCTTTGGATCCGATCTTGAGAGGGTCGTTCCAACAGAGTTTGCATATCCTGACATATACTTCTATGCAAAGCTAGCTGATAATAGACTATTACTATATGACAAGTTCCTAAGTTTATCGCTAGGCCCGCTCTATGTATTGATAGATAAGTCAGGTAGCATGGAAGGCGAGAAAATTCGGTGGGCAAAGGCTACAGCATTGGCTTTATTTATTAGAAGTCGTATTGAGCGCCGACCATTCTACATTAGGTTCTTTGATTCAGAGCCCTTTAATGTGATAAAGGTTCGCGCTAATGCAAAGCCAAGTGAAGTACTTGAGTTGCTCGAATACATTGCTCGTGTTAAAAGCGGTGGTGGTACCGACATCTCCAAGGCTATTATAACGGCTTGTAACGACATCGTTAAGCATGGTGTGAAAAAAGTGAGTGACATTATTCTGATAACGGATGGTGAGGATAGGATAGCGAAGAGTTTAGTAAAGCGCTCATTGACTCAGGCTTCAGCTAGGCTAATATCTGTCATGATAATGGGTGAGAACGAGGACCTTAAGAAGATAAGCGATAAGTACTTCAGAGTCGTTAAGCTCAGTGATAAGGAAATGCTTTCGGTAGTTGAAGCGTAGGATGAGGGTTTATATATCGAGTTCTGCTCTGCGAGAAGCGGATGCCCGTGTGACACACCCGTGTCACGGGTGGGGATGAGCACGGGAGGACCCCCTAGTGCTCTACAATGAATCGAGCTAGACTTGTGATGAGGAAGAGCTGAGCTGATATCTGATGACCGTTTCCCTTACTGAGGCTCTAGTTTGAGCACCTCTATGTACTGTCTCGGTTCTCTCAATCCATAGGTCAGCACTGTTACATCACCATAGCTCACTACGCCTAGCTCCTTCGCTTTCTCAAGGGCTTTGCTAAGCCCTTCGTCATAATTCGTAGCGTCGACATAGAACGTCTCTAAGCCCCAAACTATGGATAGCTTACGCATTACCTTTCTATTTGGTGTGGCCACGTATACCGGAATTCGAGGTCGTAGACGCGCGAGCCTTAGAGCTGTTACTCCTCGCATGCTGAACACTATTAATTTAGCTCCGATATCCTCTGCAAGCTCTAGAACTCCCTTAGCAAAGGCTGTTTGTATGTCGTTCAACGCCTTGCGGGCCCGCTTAGCTATGTAGTCGTACTGCTTTACTAAAAGTCTTCTCTCAGCGTAACTTACTATCCTTCGAAGCCACTTAACGGCCTCGAGAGGATACTTACCAATAGAGGTCTCGCCAGTTAACATGAGCGCGTCAACGCCATGCTCAACAGCGTTGCTGATGTCTACTACCTCAGCTCGTGTAGGAACGGGGTTCTCAATCATAGATTCAAGCAGCTGTGTAGCTACTATCACTGGCTTACCTAGCTCTATACATGTGTCAATGATGATTTTCTGGTAGTAGTGCACCTCCTCAAGACTGAAGTTCATCCCTAGATCTCCGCGCGCAATCAAAACAGCATCGGACGCTGCAACGATGTCCTTGAGATTTGCAATCGCGCTCCTAGTCTCGATCTTGGCTATTATCCCTATGTCCTCTGCGCCGTAGCGTTTAAGTAGTGAGCGAAGGATCTCGATATCCTCCGCATGTCTAACATAGCTGAGTGAAATATAATCAAAATCCTGCTCAATGGCGAACTTAACATCCTTAATATCCTTTTCTGAAAGCGCGGGTATGTCCAGATCCTTACCCGCTATTACTATGGCTTTGCGTGACTTCACAACAGCTCTTGTAAGTGCTACGGCTTCAAGCTCATTAGATCCGTGAATGTCGACCACGTTTAACCGGACTCTACCATCATCTAAAACCAGGACATCTCCTACATCAACGGCTTCAAAGAACTTTGGTTGAGGCACTGGTATTACCCTCTTATCACCTCCCTCAGCTCTATCAGCTAACACTATCTTTACCGTTTCACCGCGCTTCAACTCAATAGGTTTATCAAGAATTCCTATTCTAAGCGAAGGACCTTGTAAGTCTCCTATAAGCGCTATGGGTTTCCCACACTCATCCTCTATCTTTCTAACGTAGCTAACGTACCTTGACCACTCGTCGGGAGATCCATGCACAAAATTTATCCTAAAACCGTTTACCCCCGCTTGAACCATCTTTCGTAAGATCTCAATATCGCCACTTGCGGGGCCTATTGACGAGATTATCTTGACGGTCATTCCTCAACACCAGTACGTTTTATACATAGCATAGCCGCCTATAGACCCAGCAGCCGTGGTTTATCAAACAAGCTGTTACCCACGCAAGATACTCAGTGTTATGAGAAATGGCTCTGGATTTAGGGGTGGTGTGGCGGGCCCGGGGGGATTTGAACCCCCGACCACCGGCTTAGGAGGCCGGCGCTCTATCCAGGCTGAGCTACGGGCCCAGGTCCCAGCTCTTACTCCCGAGTGAGAACTGTTTTCAGATACCCATTTTTAAGCCCAAAATGTCAATGAGCATCTATGGTCAAGGCATGAGATTGTGAATACACGAATTCCATTTATCGATAGAGCTGTAGTACGCAAAGTCTTGAGGTGAGGATATGAACTAAATGATAATCGGACGCTTTTACTATGTAGATGTTCGCGCTATCCATTACGTAAATGGTAAGCTTACTAGAGTTCGTATGGCGTAAAGTCTTGAACCTTGCTATATGGGGACCTACATAAAAGACCTCGGTTCACCATAATTGGGATAGTGTCTATGTTGTAAGAGTGGAGAGCGCTATACTATGTACAGCTCTATGCTGTGATATATTAAAGCAAGACAGTGTATAAAATGATGTTATTGTCTTTCCTAAAGCCGTATAGGACCCTCAACATGGTATACAGCGTAGCATGACTGGAATTATTTGATGTAGACTCACGAACTCCTCCTCACGAGATTAAGTTGTAGATGTGTTAAACGGCTGCATATTCACGTTCATGGTTAAACTTCATGGTATGCTTTCTTCATTAGCAGTGCGTCTTCCTCGAGATTCGGCGATTCGCTTATAACAACGCCCCGTACCTCAAACTCCTTGAGGACACGCATCAGTTCTCTGTAGCGGAATTGCGTCTCAGGTAAGTTGAGATGCCGTACCTCACCTCGTGGACCATACTCTATACCGCTTACATGTATATGCATGTTTTTGAGTGCTTCTTTACCAAGCCGCTGTTCTATAGTTTCCAATACTTGGCGAAACTCTTCGTAACTATTGTATCTACCTATCGATCGTGCATGTAGGTGTGCAAAGTCAATGCAGGGTAGGACCTTCTCACCTATCTCCTCAGCTAATCTTATAACCTCTTCAAGTGAGCCTATCTCGCTAAGGGCACCCATTGTCTCTGGCCTAATCCATATGTCGATACCTTCATCATTAAGCACTTTTACTATGTGTAGAAGAGCCTCCTTTACACGTAGGTACGCTACTTGTGATGGTTTATCTCCGTAGTATCCGGGATGGAATACTACGCTCCAAGCACCAGCTTTGTACCCTATGCGAGCGCTCTCAATTATCCTCTCTATGCTTGCTCTTCTCTTAGCCTCATCATCTGAGTTAAGGTTTATGTAGTACGGTGCGTGGACTGTGAGGACTACTCCAAGTGATTGAGCTACTTCTTTTGCCTCAGCGGCTTTCGCTTCGCTCATTCTTATTCCGCGTACGAACTCTATCTCCATAGCGTCGAGCCCTAACTCTTTAACACGCTTAATACCATTGATAGTAGACTTCTTGGGCGTTGAGAGCGGTATCCCAGCGGTACCGAAGTGAAGCTTAATCAACTCCTTAGGCACGATTCCCCTTACCCTTGACAACAGCTAAAATTACTCTTCCCGCTCTATAGACTTAGCGGCCTTAAGCTGAGGGTTGGGGTATGCCAATACCTCAGCAGGACGGTGTATACGTGTACAGTAACGGTATATGGAGTAGAGTTAGTCTCGATGGCCCATTCGTACCAAGTATAGATGGAGTATATGTGTATTACTTCAGGAATAGGAAGTGCCCTGGCTGCAAGGTCTTTGACGATACATGGCTCAAAGCTGTGGTGAAAAGCGGTAGAGAGTTCCATGGAGTACCGGTCGTAGTGCAATGTACCAACTTCTTTATTGAGTGTTATGATCGAAGCGCACGAGATACGTTCATTCTATTTCTAGTCACTGTTACACCCCAGGTAGTGGTAGTTGTTATAGAGAACGGAGAGCTGAGGTTTGCAGAGCGGGAGTACGGAGCTCTTGACTATGACAAGCTTCTTGAGTTCGTTAATGGTGTTCGAAAGCGTATGGAAGAGCATCTGACACGTGAAAGTGAAGAAGAGGAAGGAGAGGGCCTATATATTGAGCTTACAGGGAATTGGAAGGAAGTTGTAGAGAGAATAGAGAGGATGTTGTTTGAGGGGAAGAACCTGAGGGAGATCTGTGATGAGTCAGGGTGCAGAATCTATGTCGAGTAAGTATATAAGGAATAGGGATGGGCTTGAGTATAGCAATCTACATAAGCTAGCTCTCGATATTGTTGAGCATGGCCTTTATGCAGCCGATCCATACTTTGCAGTGTTAAAGAGTGTTAAGAGGGCTGGTAAAACTATTGTTGTGAATGGAATGAATTTCGAAGTGTACGGCTCTGTACACGTCATAGGCTTCGGTAAGGCATCTAAGAGGATGGCTATGGCTCTTTACGAAGTCTTGGGAGATCTTGTTGCTGGAGGAGTCGTAATATCGCCTGAAGGCTCTGAGCGTATTGGTCCTATAGATATCGTTGTAGGTGATCACCCAATACCAGGTAAGAATACTCTAGAAGCGTCTCAAAGACTGCTTAGGTATCTAGATGAGGCTGTACATAGACACGATATTGTGTTTGTCCTGATTTCTGGTGGGGGGTCTGCACTCTTCGAGATTCCAGCTGATGAAATAACGCTAGAGGAGCTTGGTATGCTTACACGTGAGTTAATGAAGCGTGGTGCCGATATTGTCGAACTTAATGCTGTGAGAAAACATCTATCACTTGTTAAAGGAGGGAAGCTTTTACACTTCATAAAGGCAGAGAAGGTGATTTCCCTCATAGTAAGCGATGTTGTTGGTGATAGGCTCGACACTATAGCGTCGGGACCTACTGCAAGTGATGAGACTACCTTTTTCGATGCTTACGAGGTTCTCAAAAGGTATGGTCTATGGGATTCGGCACCCTCTAGCATTAGGCAATACATAGAGAGGGGTATGCGCGGTGAAGTCCCGGAGACGCTAAAGCAAGGTGATAAGCTCCTCGAAAAAGTTACTAACATTATCATAGCTAGTAATAGGATAAGCCTTGAGGCTATGGCGAGCAAGGCAAAGGAGAGTGGGTTCAACCCCCTCATTCTATCCCCATATATTGAGGGTGAGGCAAGGCATGTGGGCAAAGTCCTCGGAGCGATAATCAAGAGCGTTAAAGAGTTGGGACATCCTATACCCCCTCCTGCAGCTATTCTTGCCGGTGGTGAAACTACGGTAACTGTGCGTGGCTCAGGTATTGGAGGTAGAAATCAGGAGTTGTGCCTATCATTAGCTATGACGATTGAGGGTCTAGGTAATGTGGTTGCTGTTTGCATAGGTAGTGATGGTATTGATGGGACTAGTCCTGCTGCTGGTGCTATAGTAGATGGCTATGTCGTTAAGCAGGCTAGAGAGCAAGGCTTAGATCCACTAGCCTATCTCGAGAATAACGACAGTTATACGTTCTTTAACAAGCTTAGGCGTGCAATAATTACAGGGTACACGGGTACCAATGTAAACGATCTGTTTGTAGCCCTTGTATGCTAGTTACAATCCCTTTTTACCTCAGGAATGGAGTAAAGTGTTGCGGGAATACTCATGCCTAAACCACTCATAGTAGTGCCCATGGCTACGAAACTTCATGGGGAGGAGTACTATCTATCAGTTCTTGAGGTATTCCATCGCAAACTCAAACAATACGCACTCGACTTTCATGAGGAGGTGGTAACGGAGCTCGATGAGGTTTCTCAAGTAGCTAAGAGGTATGCTGACTATCTACCCGTACTCCTACTATTAACAGGCGGTACAAGTAGAATGGTAAAGAAATTCGTTGATGCTGGAGCCTTCGATCGTGTTGTCATCTTGGCGCATGGCGAGCATAACAGTTTAGCCTCAGCCATTTCCGCACGTTCAAAACTTGAGGCTGATGGGATATGGACTTGGGTATTCCATTGTTCATCTATTTCTGATCCAGAATGCGATCTTCAGCTTGATAGAATGGTTCGGATTTTGAAGGCTGTAACCCAAGTTCTCGAAGCTCGAATAGGTCTTATTGGAGTGGAGGGCAAGCCTGAAACAGCTGAGAACTTTGAGGCTAGGTTCAATGCTGAGATCGTTACTATTTCTATGGATGAATTCGAAAGTATCGTACGTAGTATAGATGTTGAGGAGGCTCGAAAAGTAGCTGAAGAAATTTCGAAGCTGATAAAATTTGAGTCCCCAAAGGACAAGCTCACAGATGTTGGTCAGATATACTTAGCAATAAAGAGGCTCTTCGTTGAGCGAAAGTTAGATGCTGTAGCTATTGACTGCTTCCCCTACCTAATCAAGCACGGTGTAACACCATGTCTAGCCTTAGCTAAGCTCAACGAAGAGGGCTACTTAGTTGCATGCGAAGGTGATGTTCAAGCTCTACTGAGCATGATTATATCGTCCAGTCTAACAGGGTATAGCGGATGGATAGCGAATGCAGCGATGTTTAAGGGTAATAGGGGCTACTTCGCCCACTGCACAATAGCCTTAAACATGATTAGGGATGGTATAGCAATGCCACATTTTGAATCTGGGTATCCCTATGCGCTTTCAGGAAGATTAGTACATTCTATTGGTACGATACTCTCCATAAGCTCGGACTTTTCATTGATGGCTGCTGCCGTGGTTAGGGTTATTCAATCTGGATTGTTAAGCTATGGTATGTGTAGATCGCAGATAGTTGCTGAGTTCGACTTAAACGTTGAGAAGCTACCTCTTGTCGCACCAGCAAACCACCATGTCTTTATACCTGGCGATGTACGTGAGGAGCTTAAGGCTATAGGAGCGTTGTTAGGTATGGATTATGTTGAGTACAGTGAGTTACTAGCTATGGTGTGAGTCATGAGTTACGCAAAGCCTAGGAGCTTTTACTTCCTTCTACATCCACGTCCAGCTGTGGTGGTAATGACGCTATGTCCTAACAATAGGGTGAACGCTATGACTGTGTCGTGGATAATGCCCGTTTCCGAAGAACCTCCAACAATCTCTATGGCTATAGATCGAGAGGCATATACTGTTGAATGCTTAGAGCACTGCCCAGAACTGACCATAAACATTCCATCAATAGATCAAGCCGAGATTGCATATAAGCTTGGCACTGTATCAGGGCGTAGTGTTGACAAGGTGAAAGAATTTGGATTACGTATAGATAAGGCTAAGCGGGTATCTGTACCGATATGGATAGACGCAATTGGATGGCTCGAATGCAAGGTTATAAAAACTCTTGACGTTGGTGAAGTAAGGCTCTACATAGCTGAAGTGCTGGAATGGTACGCTAGAGCTGAAGTAGCTTCGGAATGGGGATGGACGTTGACAAAAGTTAGCCCACTGCTTCACGGCGTTGGTAAGTCCTTTTATAGCGTTGGCAGGTTACATAGAGTAAAATAATGTTAGGATCGTGCTCATGCAGGAGAATAAGATAAAGCCAGACACTTCAGTTATTGAAATAACTATAGAAACTTCAGATCTCTTTCTGGTGTTCAGAAAGGCTGTTAAGGCTATCATAGTCGTGTTGGTTATAAAGCTACTTCTCGTCTCCATGGCTATCATGGGCTTTTACTATGTAGCTACCTCACTTGCTAACCTCTCAATGTTAGCACTTATCAACATAGCAGGAATTTCTCTGTCGCTTTCATCTATAGCGATGATCTTGCTCAGCTCTAAACCACTTCTTACACTCTACATCAAAAAACTTAGACTATTTCCGCATCTACAAGCAGTTCTATCCTCTACTGTAATCCTATTAGCGTTATCCATATCGATTCTAGCGATAGCTATCAACACCATAGCAATCAACCTCTATAACTTAGAATCTACACACCTTCGTATCCTAGGTATTCCTGTAGCGAATGTGAGTGCCACTGTTAGTAACCTTGCCACTGTCAGAAGCATAGTTGAAAACTTGTTGAGTATCCCCTCACTTTCAACATCCATCTTGGGGGTCCTGCTTGCGTTATCAGGAATGTTTATTTCCGATTTACTATACCTCTATGCAATTGGTTTAGCAGCCGTAATAGGGGCGATGATGGGTATGTATAGGGCTGTGATAGTGACATGCATCTATGCGGGTACACTCATTGGTCTATGGTGCATTCCAGTAACCCTATTACCGATATCCATTGCGATTGTGTGTACATGGATTGTAGCTTCAGCGTCCTTAGCTATTACATTCGATGAACTATCTATAAACGTTCTGAAGGTGTGTAGCGATGGAAAGGGTTTCGCATAAGGCAGACATACTGGTATTTCGTGGCAAAAGATTTGCAGTTCTAAAACGAGTAATCGATGTGGATGGTAATGAGGTTGTTCGCGATGTGGTAAGTTTTGGTACGGCTGTTGCCGTGCTCCCAATAATTGACGATAACAAAGTGGTTTTAGTGAGGCAGTATAGAGCTCCAGTCAATTCCTGGATTCTTGAGGTGCCAGCAGGTAAAGTAGAGCCAGGTGAGAGCCCTGAAGAATGCGCTAAACGCGAGTTAGAGGAGGAGACAGGATACAGAGCTATGTCGATGGAAAAACTAGTCTCGATATATACATCTCCCGGATATAGTGATGAGGTACTACACATCTACTTAGC
>DQTV01000072.1 GCA_015662595.1 Ignisphaera aggregans | reverse complement strand
TTCGCGAAGCTGAATCACTTTCACAAGCCTTAGCACATACTAGCTAACAACGTATATCCGCATTACAAGCGGTCAAGCTAAAGTAAAGAAACACTTCACCACTACATAATCTATATAGCCCAGCCCTTGCATGCCTAGCAAATCGTAATGAGATACTTAATCAGGAAGAATTACAATGGTTTTCCTGAGCTGCATCAACGGGGAGCTAATGTGTGAAAGCGAATAGCATGCTATATACTGAGGTGAACGGATGTCTATAGCATACCTAACCAAGCGCTACGACTACAAAGCCTTATTATCCATACCCTATATACCTGTATTATGGACGTGCGGGGGTGCCCGAGCTAGGTCAAAGGGGGCGGGCTCAAGACCTTCCGGCTAGGGTAAGAGACCCGCTGGCGTAGGCCTGCGTAGGTTCAAATCCCACCCCCCGCACCACACTTCAATCAGCGTGCTTATACTGCGACTATGTGATGAATAGGAGTATTGGTGTCAGGATTGTCATACTATTGGGAACCCAGATGGATTCGGAAAAGCGTTACCATAGCTGATGGAATAGTTATTGAGACTTGCCTAGATTTAACGACAAACCTTCTTGTCTGCCCACTTTGCGTGGATATAGATAAGCTTTGTCCTTATCGAGATAGGGAATCTGATGCGGCTCCTCCAACAAACGCATCCTACTTCTTCTCAGAGGAGGATCTTGTAAGGCATATCTATGCACATAAAGAGGCTTTATGGAAACATGCAATAGCTTATACTGAAGCTGAAGAAGAGGAGGAAGGTGAGCAAGAGGAAGAGGAGGAAGAAGAGAAGTAGATTAGGCGTAAACTACTTTACTTTGAAACACATAGACTCTGCCTAATGTCATCTCTCAGCCTGAACACAAATACAAATACGTACTCAATCACGTTATCCGCTACTCTGTAAGGCGTATAGCTATAGAATTCTAGCTCGTATAGGTTTTGCTCAAAGTCATTCTCGGTAAGCATGTACTTTGAACCCCATATCTCTGGCTTAAGCATTACAATCATTGGTCTCTGACCAACCTCACTCCTTGCCACAAGTGCTGGAACCAAGTATATGTTTAGATCTGGATGTAATCTACTCAACACTTTAAATGCTCCCCATATAAATAAACGCATCATTGTGGAGTTCTTGATCATGTCGGAGAGCCAGTTCGGCGTCGTAAACAACAGTTGTGGAGAGACAGACTGAATCACTACATCGTTGAATGCTATACGTATTGGTTGCCCATATCGTTCGCCTACGATAGCCTGAGTGTATTGATATTCATAATACTTCTTGCCTGTAGCTATGTATATAATTGCATTTACAAATTTTGGTATGTCTCCAAAACCCAATGGAAATGCTAGTGGAGCAAAGTATAGTGATCGCGCTTCTCTATACGTTAATACGGGGCTAAATACGATTACGTATACGCTATCCCTTTCACATATGCCAAAGTAGCGGAGGTAGTCTATACCCTTGTCGATCGGGGATACGAAGAACTTTGCTAGCAACGTTATCTGTGTCGCATTCAATGTAGAGCCGTCAGCTACGGTAGCCCTTTGACCTAGTACAGAGATCCAGTAGCCGTAATCCCACCAGCTTATCACTAACGAGTTGGTGGAGGTATTGAACTTTAGGTAGTTCAGCGTGTCTATCCATACCGTTGAGGGTATCGGGAATCCTTCCGCACGCGCTATCATTGGCAAACCATACAGATACGCTCTATATTCTCTTGTGACATACAGCGGTGTATAGAACGAGAAGAGAAGAACTATGAAAACGAGTAACAACGCAAATACTTGCCAAATTCTGAAACGCACCCTTACTACTCTACCCAACGACTCAATCTGAGGCTCTGCATTTTTTAGGAGATACCCAGCGATCCAACCTACAATTATGGAGAGAACTAGCTTTGTATAATCGTGGAAGTATGCAATGTTTATTGTAGCATACACAGAGAGCAATGCCCACACCACCACTGTTAATACTCGAACATCGCGTCTCGATATAGAATTGTATATAGCTATAGGCAAGGCCAATAATACTATGAACACCAGTAATAAGACGATGTCAGGAGCCAAGTTATGTAGCGGCATGGGTTGATATTCAGCAACAGTCTCTGGCAATCCGCCAACCCTAAGGCCTATAGCTAACGCAACCTTTCCACCCAACTCCAAAGCTCTAAACACGAATATCGCTAATAAGCCGATGACTATTACACATAGGGATAGTAGCGCATATACACATCTCGCTAACCTTACACTAAGCGCTCTCTGAAGAATCCAGCCAAGTAACAACATACAATACGAGGTAGTAAGAAACATCACCGGTAATAACCTAAATATCTTTCCACTGTAGTAAGGAGTTATCGCTATTATCATCAATATCGTTATGAACTCCACCAAGATATAGAGTAGGGTTTTCCCCTCCTTTCTAAGGTCTCTAAGTAGAGGAAGTAAAAATACCGATAGCGCTAACACTGATAATGTAAGTGAGGATCCTGCCCAAAGCGTAAGAGCGTATCCCGAGACTAAACCTGCCAATACATATGATAATGCATCTCCCTTTCTCAAAGCTCTTAGATGTAGCCATACCACAAATGGCGCAATAGCCAGTCCAAACGTATACTTAACTATAAACCCTGCAGAAAATCTAGATAAGAACATGACCGTAAATATCCACGAACCAACTATTGCACCTATCTTACTACCCGATATCTCATGTATTAACACGGCTATCCCTAAAATGGTGATAGCTGAAAGTAGTGGTGGCAATAATGCCATAAAGTCGATTAATTTTAAGTCAAGGAATTTAACGATCTGATACATTGCGTAGATCGTAAATACATGTCCAGGGAGTTCTGTCACAGCAATATCTCTACAATTAGGGTACCAGAATACACATGTAGCTGGATTATTGCGAATCAGCGTATGCCATGCCGTTAAACCATGGCTTTCAAGGTAGTTTACAAGCCAGAAATTAATGTATGGATCTAACTCATCGAGCTTCGCGTTAGGATACGAAACCGCAAAGCCTATTTTGTATAAATTGATGTATGGCTGCATCCTCATATAAAAGCTTATCACGGCTGCCAAGAATATCAGCATCAACATCACTACTGTACTATGTAGCTTCCAGAATACAATCATCCTCGACATAACTCTACTTCTCAACCCTTTGAAAATCATATTTGGTAGCCCCTAAAGCTGCAGTACTAAAGGCAACTATATCAACTAGAATATAAAAATTGTACCCCTCGGGTGCGTACTACAATGAACTTTGAGTTAAGAGAGTTTGCGGATACGCGTTATGTACCTAAGAAGCTTAGCGAGCAAACAGTTTCATGTCCTGTATGTAATGCCGAAACTAAGCTCAGTATATACGCACATGACGTACCTGTGGTTGGAACACTACTATTATTTGTCCTAACGTGTCCCAATTGTGGCTATCGTTATCGTGACAGCGTCCCGCTTGCACACGCAGGCAAGCATGTGCGTATAACCATCAAGCTCAACAAACCACAAGCATTAAGCGCATTGCTATACCGATCTCCGTATGCAAACGTTTCTATTCCTGAACTAGATATAGAGATTAATGCTGGGCCAGCAAACCCTGGTGAAATCACTACACCAGAAGCGTTACTGCTCAAGCTAGCTGAGACGCTTTTTCCGCTATGTACTACGGTTGACAATCCAGAAAAATGCTTTGATGTAGTTAAGAAATTGGTGCAAGCAGCCAATGGGGAGGTTCCAGTAACTCTAGTGATTGACGATCCTTCAGGTCTTTCAACTATATTGAAAGCCACTGAATGTGAGTATAGTGTTGTGGTTGAAAGCTAAGTACAGTGTTTTTGGTTACTCAATCTCTATTATTTTACCGCGTTCACGTTCAGCTCTCTTCTTCTTAATCTTTATCTCTAGAACACCATTCCTGAACACAGCTTTAGCAGTATCGATATCCACTTCTGTAGGCAGTTCAAGCTCTTTCCTATACCTTCTATCGTGGTTAGAAGCTTCAATCACTATATGCCTATC
>DQTV01000117.1 GCA_015662595.1 Ignisphaera aggregans | reverse complement strand
TTCTTCAAAGAGTTGGGCGTTCAGGTCATAGTGTTGACGCTGTTGGCAAGGGTAGGTTAATAGTTGTTGACAGAGATGATCTGGTTGAGTGTACGGTACTTACAAAGCTAGCTTATAACAGGAAGATCGATAGAGTAAAGATACCAAAGAAGCCATATGATGTCTTAGCACAGCATATTGTTGGAATGACGTTAGAGAAGCCTAGGTCTGTAGACGAGATTCTACGCATTGTTAGGAGGAGCTATCCGTATCGCGATCTAACTAAGGATGAGCTTTTGAACATCATTAAGTATTTAGCTGGAATGTACGAGGGTCTTGAGGACTTCAACGTCTACGCCAAGATAAGGTACGATCCTGATCGTCAGATTGTTAAGCGTAAACGTGAGGCCAGAATGATCTACATGCTCAATGTCGGTACTATACCTGACGAGGCCAAGATACGCGTATACGCACTAATCGATGGTAAGTATAGGTACGTAGGTGATCTCGAGGAGAGCTTTGTAGAGATCCTGAGCCCAGGCGATGTGTTTGTACTGGGAGGTAAAACCTACAGAGTGCTAAATATCACACCTACAAATGTCGTTGTTACCCCAGCTGAGGGTGAGAGACCAACCGTTCCTACGTGGTTCTCTGAGATGCTGCCTTTAGCATACGACTCAGCACTTGAGGTAGGGAAGTTTAGAAGAGTTGTAGCGACCATGATTGCGAGTATGGAGAGACATGAAGTTGTTGAATGGCTTAAGAGAGAGTATATGCTTGAAGAGCACGCTGCTAACTACATCTATGACTACATTCTCGAACAGATGATGTTGACTGGAGGTAAAGTACCGTCGGATAAGCTCATACTAGTTGAGGTCTGGTATGATAAGCTACGCGATACCACTAACATCATATTCCATGCACTCTTTGGACGGCGTGTAAACGACGCTCTATCCCGTGCCTATGCCTACAAGCTTTCACAGCTGATCGGCGAGAACGTGAGGATCTCTGTAACAGACAACGGCTTTATGCTTACGATAAAGCATCACAAAGTTGATGAGGGTCTACTACGTGAGTTAGTGGCTAGCGTGAGAAGTGATAACATTGAGAGCCTGCTGCGTAGTGCTCTAAAAAGAACTGAGCTTCTGAAGAAGAGGTTTAGACACTGTGCAGAGCGAGCATTTATGTTATTGAGAAGGTACAGAGGTGTCGAGGTTTCATTAGCACGTAGGCAGTTCAACTCTGAAAAGTTATTAAGAGTTGTTGAGGAGTTCGATGGATTTCCAATCCTCGAGGAAACGTATAGAGAGATACTTGAGGACTACATGGACCTCACACACGCAAAGGAGGTATTAGAGCGTATTGAGCGAGGTGAGATAGCTGTAGAATTCATGTTCTCTGAAGTGCCCAGCCCCTTTGCTCACAGCATAATAGCGTTTGGTTACAGCGACGTGGTGCTAATGGAGGATAAGCGAAGGCTTATTGCAGCTCTTCATGAGCTGGTTAAGAAGGCTATCGCATCGAAATCCAATACTGCTCTCAACACTGATTCTAAAACTCTACACTCTCAGCTAGCTGAGGCCTCTTCATAGACCTCGTTACACAGCTTTGCATACTCATCATAGCTATAGACAGCGTATGCTTCATCAGGCACGACTTCCTGAGCTCGCAATAGGCGTTTAACTTCGTCAAGACCTGCGCATGTAAGCACGTATCTGAGCCCATCCATAAAGCGCGGAAAGTTTTCTGAAGGTGTATAGTGCTTGAACAGTCCGTGAAACTCCATCCTTATCCTTTTCTGTCCAGCCAGCTTAGCTATGGATACTGTCCTCTTACAATTGCTTAACATATAGCTCTTCAGAGCAGATATTATCAATTCCCTAGCTTCTTCTAAGAGATCCTCTCTGCACTCCATGGCTATCTAAGCTTAAGCTTAAAACTTACTTAAAGCTTGATAACGTGGATGATGTAACAGTAGCCCGCTCTGAATAGCTGATGACGTCAGCACCCACTGACTCTACACACGATATAGCGCCGTAGGGACATTGGTAAGCGCATACTCCACACCCTGAACATGCTCGGTAATCTATCTTAACGAAGCCATCAACATCCACATAGAACGCTCCTTGTCTACAGAAGGAGAGACACGATGTACAGTTGTTACACTTAAGGATATCGATTACCGGTAGGCACGGCATAAAATATCATGACCAGCTAGACCGTTTTATCCTGCACCGTGAGCAAGACGTTGTAATGCTCGTTTCCTAGCCCATGAGTAGTGGTATACGGTTGCCATCGCTGCAGCAGCACGTTCTGGTGTTGGATACGCTGGTATCATCTCTCTCGTTAGCAAGCGTATCCCCTCATACGCCTCTCTACCACCGATGAGAGCTACCGTAATCGGCTTTCGTACACCAGCATCTTTGATCGCGTCTATAATCGCCTTAGCCACGTCTGTTGGGCTCGTTAGTGCTGTATGGCAGTAGAGCACCACTATGGAATGTACTTCAGGATCGCGTAGAGCTGCCATAACAGCTCTATAATACCACTCGACCGGAGCCATGCCCGTTAAGTCTATCGGATTTGCAAGTGAGGCAAATGGGGGCACGAACTTCTTTACCTCCTCAACTAGGTAGCTTGGAGGCTTCTTCAGGTATATACCGTTGTCTGCCAGCGTATCGCTAGCCTGAACTCCAGCTCCACCTCCATTAGTTATGATCACCAGGTTATCGCCCTCTGGAAGCGGGTTCCATGCAAGAGCTTTAACCCAGTCGAAAGCCTCCTCAACACTCTTAGCCATCAGCACGCCACACTGTTTAAAGGCGGCTTCGTATATCGCGATGTTGCCAGCAAGCGCACCTGTATGGCTTGCAGCAGCTCTAGCACCAGCCTCTGTACGCCCAGACTTGATAACGATTATGGGCTTCTTCGCTACAACTCGAGATGCTACCTCCATGAAGCGCCTACCATCGCGTACGCTCTCCATGTATATCAGTATTAGCTGCGTATTCGGATCCCTTTCAAAGAATTCTAGGAAGTCGGCATCGTCTAGATCAGCCTTGTTACCTATGCTTATTATTGCTGACACCCCTATACCTTCAAGAATTGTTGTGCCCATCAACGCTATGCCAAGAGCGCCGCTCTGCGATATGAACGCAACGTTTCCCGGTATAACATCTCGTGGGCCAAAGGTCGCATTTAACTTGCTTGGTGTGTAGACATAGCCGAAGATATTTGGGCCAAGTACTCTAATTCCATATCTATGAGCTCTGCGGACCAACTCCTCCTCAAGCTCCACATTTCCAACCTCCTTAAACCCCGAAGCTATGACCACTAAGAACTTGGCACCAACCTTACCAGCCTCGTCCACAACGTCAAGAACTTTGTGAGCTGGCACTGATACAATCACTACGTCTACGGGTTCAGGTACAGCCGATAGCGATGGGTATGCCTTTATTCCTAGAATCCCATTGGCTTGCGGATTGATTGGGTATATGCGACCTTTATAACCATACTCTATCAGGTTCTTCAGTATTAGGTACCCTATCTTGCCTGGATGCCTT